>PWMT01000117.1 GCA_003558085.1 Methanobacteriaceae archaeon | reverse complement strand
TAATTTACGGAGGATTATATAATGTCAGATAAAATAGGAGAAATTATTCAAGATATGGAAGAATACAATGTTAAATTTGTACGTCTTCAATTCGTGGACATCCACGGAACACCTAAAAATATGGCCATACCTCTGGTTAGGCCTGATCAAATAGAAAACATAATAAAAGACGGACTACTTTTTGATGGTTCTTCAGTGGCCGGATTTGTAGATATCAATGAAAGTGACCTGGTTATAAAACCAGACCCTGATACTTTTTCCACCTTGCCTTGGAGGCCGGATGAAAAAGGGGCTTGCCGATTTATTTCTGATATATATTGGCCAGAAGGTAAACCTTTTGAAGGAGATCCTAGATACATTCTGCGAAAAAGCCTGGATAAAATAGCTAAACATGGATATGAATATAATGTCGGTCCTGAACCAGAATTCTTCATAATTGCTGAAGATGAAGATGGAAATATTGTTCCTCATGATAATGGTACTTACTTTGATGTGGAACCTGTAGATCAAGGCACCGACTTTAGAAGAAAATTGGTGATGGACTTAGAAGCATTAAATTTCGACATAGAAGTATCTCACCATGAAGTAGGACCTGGCCAGCACGAGATCGACTTTAAATTTGATAAAGCTATGAAAACTGCTGACGCGGTAATTACTTTCAAACAGGCCATCAAGGCCATTGTAGATAAAATGGGTTACATGGTTACTTTTATGCCCAAACCATTCTTCGGGGTAAATGGAAGTGGAATGCACTGCCACCAAAGTCTATTTAAAAATGGTGAAAATCTCTTCTATGATCCCGATACTGAAACTCAATTATCCCAAGAAGCAATGCACTTTATGGGAGGTCTTCTAAAACATGCGAAAGCTTTATCTGCAGTTACAGCGCCTATTGTAAATTCTTACAAACGTCTCGTCCCTGGATATGAAGCTCCAGTTTATATTGCTTACGGATTAAAAAATAGATCCACCCTAGTTCGAATACCTGCCTCAAGAGGAAAAGGAACACGGGTAGAACTTAGAATGCCTGATCCTTCCTGTAATCCTTACCTGGCATTTGCAGCCATGTTGGAAGCAGGCATGGATGGTATTAATAATAAAATTGACCCTGGAGAACCGACAGAAATTGATGTCTTTGGATTAAGCTTGCCAGAATTAGATGATAGGGGGATAGAACTTTTACCATCTAGTTTATGGGAAGCTTACCATTCCCTAGAAGTTGACGATGTGGTGAAATCCGCTTTAGGGGAGCATGTATATGAAAATTTCATGAAAATCAAACATAAAGAATGGGACGAATATAGGGTACAGGTCTTCCAGTATGAGAGAAACCGCTATTTAGAAATTTAAGTCCCAATTTTTTTTATTTTAAATATCTTATGTTTTAAATACTAGCAATAGGTTTTTGGTGAATAGATGCCACATGAAACAGACCGGAAGATGATGGAAATTCTTAGAATACTTTCTGAACGTGACGAGGTATTAGGAGCAAAGACCATAGCGGAAGAACTTAAGAAAAAAGGTTATAATTTGGGAGAGCGTGCAGTACGCTATCATATGCGTATCCTGGATGAAAAAGGTTTGACCGAGCGTGTTGGATATGCTGGCCGAAAAATAACCGATGAGGGTCTTAATGAAATAAAAGAAGGTCTGATTTATGATCAAGTTGATTTCATATTCTCTAAATTTGAAAGTATGATTTATCAAACTACCCTAGATCCTCTTACCAGAGAAGGTAAAGTAGTAGTAAATACCTCCAGTATTCCCTTAGAAGAATCATCTTTGTCAATTATGGAAGAAGTATTTAAAAAAGGTCTGGCAGTTAGTCCTTATATTAAAATCGAAGATGAGGAAAAAGAAATATTAGTAAAAACAGTATGCGGCACCACCATTGATGGTTTATTATTAAATGAAGGTATACCAGTTATTCCACAGTATGGAGGTCTGGTTAAAGTAAAAGATTACTTAGCTGAGAGATTCACTGAATTGATTGCTTATAAAAAAACTTCTATGACGCCTTTAGAAGCATTCACTGCCCCGGAAATGACTTCTGTACTTCAAGTAGCACGTAAAGGTACTGGTATGATTCCCGCCAATTTTAGGATTATACCTGCTCAATCTAGAGAAAAGGCCTTAGAATTATTTCAAAAATTAGAAAAAATAGGCATAACCGGTCTTCTTAAAATAGGAAAAGCTGGTGAAAATGTTCTAGGAATTCCTGTAGAAGAGGGAATGATTGGTATAGCGATCATAGGCGGAATATCCCCATTATGTGCCGCTAAAGAAGCTGGATTTTCTGTAAACATAAAATTAGCTGAAAATCTCCTCGAATTTCAACAAATGAATAAGATAACTAATTATAAAAATGTTATCAAAACTTCAGGCCCTATAAATAATAAAAAAGTGCGTTTTTTATTATCCAAAGCCTGGAATCTTATAGAAAAAGTTGATTTCAACCCAAAAACAAAAAAAGGACGTTTGATTGCCAATATATCTTATGTTGATAATGATGATCTAACAGAAGCTTTGGAAATTATGCAGCAAGTTTATCAAAAAAACCCAGATTATTGTACCAGTCCTTTTTACAAATTAGTGCCTCATAACAAAGATAAAAATAAAACCGGTATTTCCACCATTTGTAGTTTGAGTATTGACGGAATTCTCATCAATAATGGTATCATGTCCATGCCCCAATATGGGGGAATTTTAGAAATAGAAAAAAAAGGACCTCGTTTTGTGGAATTAACTGCATATAGTGGATCTTCCCTTGATCCTCATGAAATATATATGTCCAAAGATATGACTAACGTAACTAAATCAATACGGGGAAATGGAAGATTATTAGCAAGTTTAAAGGAAATTCCATACTTGGCACGTCCTCAAGCCCTGGATATTTTAAATCAAATGGAAAATATAGGTTTATCCATATGCAAAGTAGGTGAACCCAGCGAACTGGTTTATAATGCTAAGGTTGAACGTTATCGAGTGGGTATTGTTACTCCCGGTGGTTTAAATCCTATTGCTGCAGTTAAAGAAAATGGAATAAGCGTAGAGCCTAAGGCAGTTGAATATATGGTTAAACTATCAGAAATGGACAAATTATAGATTAAATCCTATTTTAGGATAATTTACAAAAAAATAAACTAATAAATAGCATTTTAGGCTTTTTAAATCCAATAATAGGTTTTAAATAGTTGATTATTGTATAATTAAACTATATTCTTATAGGTGATTAATTTGAAAAAAAAAGAAAATGTGAGTGCTACTTGTGATGAAATATGCCATTACATTAAAGATGAAGTTAAATCAGGAGATACAGTTCGCTTATCAGTTGGTAGAGTATATATACCGGGGAAGGTTATCAATAACCATGATGGCGTAATTCAGATAAAAATTGATAGTGAAATCATTAAGGGTTTAACTACTATAGATGTTAATAAGTTAAAAGAAGATCTGATAGAAGTGGAACATGAATGTGAAGATAGTGTCTGTATTTTAGAGGCTAAAGATGAGGAATAATTGGTGAAAAAATGACAGATATCCTGCTTATTTTATTAATAATTATGGTTAGTTTTGTAGTGGTATCCTTATTGGCTGC
>PWMT01000112.1 GCA_003558085.1 Methanobacteriaceae archaeon | reverse complement strand
ATCTTACGGGGCTTGGTGTGGTATAGACGGTTCTGTAACATTTGCAATGATATCTGCATTAGGTTTACCAGTGATAATGGCTATAGCTATAGGGGCTTTAATAGCTGCTTTAGTACACTCGATATATACTGCAACATCTCACATGGGACGGATTGTTAGCCAATCCCAATTCAATCAACCATTATACCTAGATATTTTGGTCCAATCATTAGGACCGATTGCTGGGCATGGATTTATAACTACTTTTTCTATTGTAGGATTATCCTATCTGATGATTACAGCCTTACAACCCGCTCACCCATTCCCACTCCCACTTCTGGCTGTGATATGGGGAATAACTATTGGGGCGATAGGTTCATCTACAGGCGACGTTCATTACGGAGCTGAAAGACAATATCAACAGTATCCCTTTGGTGCGGGAGTCCCTGTATCTGTGCACGGTGACATAGTAACTAAAGCTGAGATGGGAGCCAGGAACTCCATGGATGTAGTAAACTTCTGTGCAAAATACGGAGGTCCGCTTACTGGTTTAGCCTTTGGGACAATTGTCTTCTTTAGTTTCTGGATCACCATTGTGTTCGGTTTAACTGGAGGCTTAATAGCAGGTTTAATAATAGTCCTAATACTGATAATACTCAATAGTAGAGTAGAAATGTTCGCTAGAACTAATTATGGACCATACAAGGAAGAATAGGAGGATATAAAATGGATCCATTAACATTAATCGGAGCTATAACTGTCGGTGGGGTTCTCATAGGGGGCGGAGTTCATTTCGTACCTGTGGGGGGCGCTCCTGCAGCTATGGCAACTGCTACAGGTGTAGGTACCGGTACAGCTATGTTAGCCGCCGGTGCTGGTTTAACTGGTTTAATCACTGCTGCTCTCATGACTGGTCAGTCGCCTTTAATGATTATGGCTGCCGGGGCAGTGGGTGCTATGCTAATGATTGGAATTACCATGCTAGTAGGTAACTTAATATTTGTATATGGTGTAGGTTGTGTACCTGCTTCAGCTAAGGTTACAGTAGACCCTATAACTAGGTTAAATCAAGAAAAATATGTTTCACCTGGTACTGAAGGGCATGGTCTTCCTACGGTGTGTTTCATTAGTGGTTTAATTGGTGCTGCCTTAGGTGGAATTGGTGGAGGATTAATCTACTGGGGCTTATTTGAAGCATTACAAGGCACTGGATTTGCAGAAGCTGCTGTTGGTCTAGCCGGTATATTTGCAGTAGGCATATTTTTCATTAACGCAGTGATTGCTTCCTATAATATAGGAGGTACTATAGAAGGATTTCACGATCCCAAATTTAAGAAAATTGGGAGTGGAATAGTTGCTTGTTTAATTGCTTCGGTGGTAATCGGAGTAATATCATTACTCTTAATAAATGGAGGTGTCTTCTAATGTCAGTTGCAGCGGGTGGACCCGCCGGCGCCGCCATAGCCCCGGGAAGACTAATGGCTCTGGGAATTGTAGGAGGGCTTGTGGGTATATATGTCACTCCCCTCAATCCGATTTTAGGGCCGTTAATTGCTTCAGTAGGTGCAGTTTGCGCTATAGTATGGGGTGCTGACGCGATCCGAAGAGTAGCTAGTTATGGTCTAGGTACAGGTGTACCTTCCATTGGATATATGTCATTGGCAATAGGTATTGTAGGTGCTATAGGTGGATTAGCTGGCGCGTTTTTATTACCAGCCCTCCCAATTGGCCCTATATTAGGATTAATATTAGCCATGATTTTAGGGGCCATTGTTGCCCTTGTAGGTAAAAAAATAATTAATATGAAAATTCCTATCTTGGAGAGATGTACCGCTGAAATATCTGGTGCGGCTGCTTTATCGGTTCTTGGATTCTCTGCAGCCATTGCAGGAACTTATTCCATGCAAGCCATCATGACTTCAGTAGTTGCCACAGGATATATTGCCCTTTTGTTCATTTTGAACACCATGGCCATACAACATCCTTTCAACGCCTGTTTAGGACCAAATGAAAATCAGTTAAGAACCTTGAAATTAGCTGCATCCACTGGATTTTTATCCATGGCTATAATTGGACTTTTAGCCATAGGAGTTTCTGAAGCCTGGTGGGTAGTGGCAGTAATTGGTGCTTTATCATGGTTTATATCTATAAGGTCTTTCTTTACAGCTTCCTATAATGAGGCAGCATCTGTAAAATGGGCTGGGCTATGGCCTAAAGAGGAGGAATAGGAGGAATCAAAATGGAAATGTTACCTTTAATTAAAGTAGTTCCTGAATCAAATTTAACTTTAGATCCCTCCACTGGTATGATCGGTGCTGCTCTTGGCAGAGAGATCTTAATATTATCAATGGATGATATAAACTCAGAAATAAATACTTTAGAGGCTACAGCAGATGACCTTGTTAACTCACTTGATCCTTCCACCACTTCTGAGGGTGCTTTCCCTGGAAGGGAAGGAGTATACCTCACTGCAGGTAAACTAACCAACATAGTGTATGGTTTCATACTGGGTTTAATCTTGCTGATTGCTTTACTGCTTTAGGAGGTGTTATAAGTGGCTGAAAAAAAATCACCTGCAGAAGGATGGCCGGTAATTAATGGAGACTACATAGTAGGGGATCCTGAAAGCCCAGTAGCTGCTACTACTCTTGCTTCTCACAATGAAGATGTACCTGTAGATGCTGGTGCTGCTATTGCCGGACCATGCAAAACCGAAAACCTCGGTATTGAAAAGATGATGGCTAATATCATATCCAACCCAAACATTCGCTTCCTCGTCTTATGTGGATCAGAGGTACAAGGACATATTGTTGGCCAAAGTGTAGAAGCTCTTCACGCAAATGGTATAGATCCTGACAAACGAAAAATTGAAGGTGCTACTGGCGCCATTCCATATATTGAAAATGTACCTGATGAAGGTATTGAACGTTTCCAGCAACAGTTGGAAATTGTGAATTTGATAGATGTGGAAGATGCAAGCACTATACAATCTAAGGTAAAAGAGTGTATTGAAAAGGATCCTGGAGCATTTGAAGAAGAAGCTATGATAATAGAAGTGGAAGAAGAAGGAGACGAAGAGGAAGGCGAAGAAGTAAGGCCTGTTGCTCCTGAAACCGCTCTTATCGAAGCTAGAATGCGAAATATTCAGACCCAAGTCAAATTGGTCGGTACGGCTAACCGGATGTTTGCTGGAATGTACTCTGGTAAAGTCCAAGGTATAATGTTAGGACTGGCCTTTATGCTGACTGTGGGAGTACTACTCTTTATATTCTAGTGGGAGGTTTCTAAATGATAATATTATCTAATAAACCAAACCTACGCGGCATAAAAAACGTAGTTGAAGATATGAAATATCGAAGTCAATTGATTGGTCGTGACGGTCGACTCTTTGCTGGTCTAATAGTTACCCGTATAAGTGGTATGGCTATTGGTTTTATACTGGCACTGATACTAGTGGGCCTGCCCCTTTTATGGGCTTTGTTGATGGGGTGATATGAATGTCTGATGAAAATGAGAAAACTACCATACCCCGTGTACTGGTCTCTGCTGACGACTTTAACAATGCCAATACTAGATTGGACGATATCGAAGAAAAGGTAGAATTTACTGCTGGTGAATACTACCAAAGATTAGGTCAACAAGTAGGTAGAGATGTAGGTATTTTATATGGATTAATAATAGGATTAATTATCCTGTTAATTACGTACAGAGTCTTAGCCATAGGGGCGTTCCTGTCCTTATTAGGCATATAGATTGGATTTGGAGGTTTACGTATGTTTAGGTTTGATAAAGAACAAGTTGTAATAGATGTTGCCGGAGTTCAGGTTGGAGGCCAACCTGGCGAATATCCAACTGTATTGGCTGGAACTATATTTTACGGAGGACACTCTATAATTGAAGACGAAAAAGCAGGTGTCTTTGATAAAGACAAGGCAGATGCACTAATAAAAGAAATGGAAGAAATGTCTGATGTCACTGGAAACCCGTGTATCGTTCAGACTTTCGGTCAAACTCCTGAAGCTATTGTGAAGTACTTGGAATTTGTAGGTGAAGTAACAGATGCACCATTCATGATAGATTCAACTTCAGCTGAGGCTAAAATCGCTGGTTCAAAATATGCTCATGACGCAGGAATAGCAGACAGAGCCATTTACAATTCCATTAACATGGCCTCAGAAGAGACTGAATTGGATGCAATTCGAGAGACTGATATTTCAGCTTCCATTGTATTAGGTTTCAATCCTATGGAACCTGGTGTTGAAGGTAAAATTAATATCTGGGAAAGTGGTGGAAGCGTTTTGGATAAAGGTCTTCTGGCTATGTCAGAAGATTGTGGAATCACTAAACCATTCATGGATGTTGCTATAACCCCACTAGGTCAGGGAGCTGGGCCTCCCTGTAGAACATCATTTGCGGTTAAGAGTAAATGGGGTTACCCGGTGGGAAGTGGTATTCACAATGTACCGTCTGCCTGGGATTGGCTACGGGAATACAAAAAAGATCATCCTGAAGCCTGGCCAGTATGTGACGTTGGATCCAACTTAATCCAGCAAACAGTAGGCGGTGATTTCGTACTGTATGGTCCTATAGAAAACTCTAAAATGGCTTTCCCTGCTTGCGGTATGGCTGATATATTCATATCAGAAGCTGCCAGTGACATAGGCACTGAACCTATCGAAGAACACCCATTCTTCAAATTGCTTTAAATAGGCGTTTAGCGCCTAATTATTTTTTTTTTTTGAATACATTTCTCTTAGACTATCCCATAGACTTTTAATTGATAATATAATTTCTTTAATCCTAAATGATTTTGTATGGATGCCTAGTACTACTCTTATTTTTAAAAAACTATATACATAGTAAAGGGAAAGATTGTTCTGTGAAAAATAATGTTAGGATTAATTCTTATAATTTTACTCCTTATAGCTCTTCTTGCAGTCATTAAGGCTGCAGATATTTTTGTGGAAAATCTGGTTGAGATAGGATCCTCTTTTGGTATTTCAGAAGTGGTTTTAGGGGTAACTGCTGCAGCTATGGGGACCTCTCTTCCTGAATTCGGTTCTGCTATAATTTCCATTTTAAGTGGCAGCCCAGACTTAGGGGTGGGCTTAGCCCTAGGGGCTAATATATGGAACATTGGAGGTATATTAGGAATATCTGCTATTTTATCTGGCATCATTTCCACCAAAAAATCTTCTCTAAAGCGAGATGGTTCAATGGCCTTAATCACCTCCTTAATACTCTTCATTTTTTTACTTATTTTTAACAATGTTAATTTGTTGACAGGTTCTATTCTCATACTAGCTTATCTTGTTTATATTTATTATTTGATAAAAGACCAGAAAAAAGAAAATCAATTAAAAATTGTTAAAGAAGAAGATAAAAATACTAGAAACATACGGAAAAATATTTGGTGGGGCTTAATCGGATTATTTGGTTTAGCCATTGGGTGCCGGATTATGGTGTACTGTACTGTTGAAATATCTGATATTTACAGCATTCCTGCCATGTTTGCCGGTATATTATTGGCTTTTGGTACTACTTCTCCAGAATTTTTCACAGTATTAACTTCTGCTCAAAGAGGCCTCTCTAATCTGGCTATAGGAACTGTACTAGGAAGTTTCATATTCAATATTCTCATCGGTTTAGGAGTGCCGGCCTTACTGGTAACTATACCTGTGGATAATATTGCTATTTTCTATGATACACCAGTGATGATATTAATGATTATCACCATTCTAGTGTTAATGCGTATGAAATATAGGCTTAGTCGTAGAGAAGGGATCATTCTAATTTTCTTCTATGGTCTTTACCTACTCTTTAGAACTTTAACACCATTTTAATTAAATCATGGCCTAAAGAGTCATTATAAAAATTTTGCAATTAAAGAACTAACTTATTAAAGAAATTAATTAAGCTATTACTATCAACTTTAAAAAAAGTTTATAATATCTAGAGATAATTTTAGCGGTGTTTTATTTGTTAGAAATAATAATATTGATTACAGCATTGGGTTTTTCCTTAATTATAATAATAAAATCTTCAGATATATTTGTAGATAACATTATGGATAGTGGATTATCTCTAGGGATTTCAAAGAATATTTAAGAAGTTACTGCAGCTGCTATAGGTACATCGCTACATGAGTTCGGCTCGGCACTAATTGCTTCATTAACAGGAAGCACAGAATTGGTGTGGGAACGGTTTTTGGCTCAAATATTGGAACTTAGCAGGAATATTAGGATTGTGTGCTATATTTGCTGGAAGTATTACAGCCGATGCTAGGAATATTGTAAGAGATGGCATTATAACCCTGGCAACTGGATTAATTTTAATATTTTTCATGGCATGGGGCCATATAACCAGAATGGCCTCCGTACTGATCTTGGTTTATCTATTTTATCTATGGCTTTTAATTAAAGCCCAAAAACAATATTCAGATGGAAATAAAAAGAAAAATTTTAAAAAGAAAGAAATCACCATAAAAGAGTTACTATTAGTTATATTGGGGATTATAGGCTTAATAATAGGTTGTAGAATTTTAGTGTTCACCGGAACAGAGTTAGCACAATTAGCTGGAATATCAGAAATGATTATGGGACTTTTTATTTTGTCTATAGGTACCAGTATACCAGAGATGATGGTTACTATTACCTCCGCATAAAAGGTTTACATGAATTATCCATAGGAACCGTACTAGGTAGTTACATCTTTAATATTCTAATGGGAATTGGAATACCTGCATTATTTATAAATATTACTGTGGAAACATTTTCCTTAATTTTCGATGCACAGGTAATGATTTTGGTAAATTTATTACTACTTATACTCATTAAAAGGGAAGGCATTAAATTAAATAGGGTAAGTGGGATAATTTTAATCAGCACTTATCTAATTTATGCTTTACTTAGAATATATCTACTAAAGTGATGGAAATGTATGAGAAAATATTAGTCACTACTATGGGAGAATATATGGACGAAATAATTGCACATACCGTAGACCTTTTTCGAGGTCGTGAAGCAGAAGTAATCTGTCTTTATGTGGTTGAAACAAAAGTACCTTTTCTAACTCCCAAGAAAGTAAAGGAAATGATGATAAAAGAATTAACTTCTAAAGGCAAGGAGATACTGGCTGATATGGAGAAAGGAATAAAAGCAGCTACAGATTCTGATGTAAAATTTCGTCCAATATTGGTTAAAGGAGATCCTGCTGATGAAATTGTTAAAATTGCAGAGAAAGAAGAAGTGGATGTTATTGTGATGGGTACTGGTAAAGGCCTTGTAGATAAACATTTATTGGGCAGTGTATCTGAAAAGGTGATACATTCTGCTCCCTGCACCGTTCTCTTGGTACGTACGGTATAAAAAAAGAATATAAACTTTTACAAGAACTCTTACAAAAACTTATCTTATGATTTAGATTTTTTATAAATTCAAGATATAATTTTTAGCATAATAATCTAATCTTACAGATTTTTTTATAAAGATTTATATTCTCCATGATAGATTATGCTTAAATATAATAGGGGGTAATTAATTGTCCTTTCTCAAAAAGTTGTTTGGCAAAAAACCAGTAATTGCAAAAAGTAGATATATTACCATTGAAAAGATTAAAACTGCTCCGTTCACTCAAAAAACAGTAGGATCAGGTTATTCAATGAGGCCAGATATATTTTACATTGTGGCCTCCGTGGAACTAGGTAACACCACCACTAAATGTATACTCACTGCTACCAATTTGAATACCTCTCGCAGCTACCTTTTGGATAAGACCGTGAAAATGACCCGGGATATTAGACCACCAGCTAAAGGTGAAAAAATCTTTGGGAGTACTATTTGGGGTGTGGAATTAACTAAAGAATCAGTATCTGATTTGGTAAAAAATACTATTCTAGAATCAGTCAAAAAAGCTAGAATCGATATTAATGAAGATCTTGATTTTGTGGTAAGATCTACGGGTGTTACTGCTGGTTTTGGATCTCCCGATGATGTTGGAAAATTAATTATAGCACTGGCAGACGGATGCCTGGAGGCGGGCATACCCCCCCGTAAAATGGCCCCGGCTCTTTCCATTGAAAATATTCCAGATAGGTTGAAGCCCTTTTCCCTACTGGAAAAAGTGGTTTTTGATGGAGCAGTGGTTAGTGTTATTCCCCCCACTGGAAGACAAGTTGTGGCTAATGAAATGGAAGGAGAATTGGTTACTGCTGGAATAAAATTAGGAGCTAAATGGACTGATATTGATTTTAGAAATCCTTGCGTATCCTTAGATTTTGGAACCACCTTGGCGGGTAGAATAGTAAATAATCAGGAACCTTATGCTCGTACTGTGGGTAATTTTTGTGGTTTGGCTGGGGCCGCACCTGATGCTCTAATAAGAGGCACAGAAATGGTAGATAAAAGAGGAGGCGCAGCTTTAGATCTATATAATAAAGATATTTTAAAAAAAGCCAACTGGAAGAAAGCTTTAAAAAATGCAGAAAGAGCCCATAATTTAATCGATATTAGAAAAGTCCCTGAAAATAGAACTAGGTTTGGTACTGTTCCGGTAGATCCAATAGCAGCTTATGATGCAGGAACTACTTTAATTGGTTGCGATATAGGAAAAAATGGGGATAAATTAGAAGATATGACCAGAATCGGCCATGAAATTTATAAAAAAGACGGTATTAATACTTTGTTTGCAACTTTAGATCATGTAAGTGCTTTAATAGTTAAAAGATTGATTGATGAAGCATTCGATGAAGATGTTGTGGAAGAAGGCTCTGTATTGGGAGTTACAGGAAGAGCGGGAATCACTGGACGTAAACCAGAATTAATATTGGATTATACCCAGGATCGTTTTAAGGATTGTCTATTTGTATCTGATGCACTGGCCATGGGTGCAGCTATCATGGCCCGATGTATGAATTCCATCGGAACTCCCCAAATACCTATTGGTGGAAGACAAGGCGGGCCCTGTATCTTAGGGGCTAGAAGAAAAATACAAAAACGAAAAGAGGATAAATGGATAGATTAGGCTTTAATAAATCTTTTATTAAACTATTTAACTGAAGATTAAAAATTAGTTACTTTGTAGTAAATTTTTTAAAAAAATATTAACATGGAATTTTCATGCCTACTGCACTGATTATGGCTGGTGGTAAAGGAACCAGAATGGACCTGGTTGCGGAGAAACCCTTACTAAAATTAAAGGGTATGGCCATGATAGACTGGGTTATTCATAATCTGAAGAACTCCTCCAAAATTGAAAAAATAGTAGTGGCCACCAGTCCGCATACTCCCCTTACCCAGGATCATATACAAAAGAGGGGAATGGAAATCATAAAAACCCCCGGTAAGGGTTATTTAGAAGATTTAAAATTCATACTTTCTTATTTTGAAGCTAAAGATCCTTGCCAAGTTTTATTCATCATTAGTTCCGATCTTCCATTAGTTAAGGCAGAAATAATTGATGAAATTATCAAGCAGTACCAAGCATCTCCTTTGCCTGCCATGTGTGTGGCGGTGCCTGTAGAACTATTCCAAGAATATAATCTGAAACCATCCCTGGTAATTGAGGGAATAGTACCCTCAGGAGTAAATATATTAAGGAGTTTAAATAAGATACAAGATGAGGAAGTTTTTTTAGTTCCTAAAATTGAACTTGCCTTAAATATTAATACGGATCATGATCTAAAAATCTTAGAAAAGTTTTGGTGATAAAATGCTTGAAGAGAGGAAACTCATTAAAGGGGAAGAAAAATTTTGGAGTGAAATTAAGGGATATCAGGTAGCTACCAGTAATGCTAGGATTTTAGGCGAACTGGAAGAATTGATTATCAATGATAAAACTGGAAAAATAACTGATGTGGTTATTAAAACTGAAAAAGGACGTAATGTTAATGTTAAAGGAGCTAAGAAAAAAGAAGATTATCTACTAGTTCCTTTCGGGAAAGTGGAAAAAGTTGGCGAATTTATTATAATTTCTGAATAATCATTTTTTTCACTTATTAAATTTAGAACATATTTATAATTTGTTCTTTTTAGTATTTCTAAGATTCCATAATCTTTTTTTATTTTAAATAGGATCATTAATATTCTAGACTCTTTATGAAAAATAATTAATCCTATATAGATTATAAGATGTTGTCTAAATACAAATCAAATTTTTCTAGAAAAATTAAGTTATAGATACAAATTGCTTTTGAAATAAAAAAATTAAAAAATATGGTTTAAATGCCCTCTAAACTCATATCTAACATTTTTTTAGTTTCTTTTGCTAATTCAGGAGGTAAACCTTTTATATCCATACTTAAAAATCCTTTTACTATCATGGAAGCTGCTTCATCTTCGGTAAGTCCTCTAGAAGTAAGATATAATACTTCTTCTTCAGATATTTTACCTACGGCAGCTTCATGAGACATTTCTAGTTCAGTTGCACTACCTTCCAGTTCTGGAACTGCATAAATCATGGAATCATCTGATAAGACTAGGCCGTGACATTCTAAGTGTCCCTTGACGTTTTGAGTTCTACCTGCCAGATGGCCTCGTGCATAGAGTTGAGATTGATCTTTGGAAACTGCTCTGGAGATTATTTCTGCACTTGAGCCTTCTCCTTCTAAGAGTACTCTACCTCCAATATCTAGTATTGATTCTTTCTGACCGCCTAATATAGATTGAAATCCGATTCTAGAATTTTTACCTGTGCAATAGGCCGTGGGATAAGACTGTATACTTTTTACAGGGCTAGTAAGAATGTAATTATTCATGAAAGTGGCATTATCTCCCACCATAATACCGGTGCGGGGTCGCACATCCACCTGTTCTGCCCAGTTATGTACCATGGTAAAAGTAATTTTAGCACCTTTTTTTAGATAAAATTCTGAAACTCCAACATGCAATGCAGAACTTACGTCTTCTCCAGTGGCACAACCAGTAATGATGTGCAATTCAGAATTTTCTTCAGCTATGATAATGTTATGTGCGGTTTGCATTATTTTTTCATCACCAATGAACATGCAGGCCTGTAAAGGAAAAACTTCCTTGGAACCTGGAAGAGATCTTATGAAATATCCGCTGCTTTCTCCTATTTCTGATTCGCGAAGAGCAGTTTGCGCGGTATATTTATCAGCATCAACAGGCACGGCTTTCCACATGTAATCTTTTAACCATTTGTATTTATCTAAAGCTACATTCATACCCATTATTTCTACTGATTCATCCATAGATGTACTGTATATGCCACTTTGATCCATTTGAATAAAAGTACCTGCTCTTTCTTTTTCTTCTGGATCTACTCCCACTTTAAGTAAGGATTCTTGGACTTTTTTAGGAATTTCACTACCTTCAGTTAATGTTTCATGTTCACCTGCTTCTTCTTTAATGAATTCTTCTAGGTCAATATCTTCACCATAAAGGGCTTTTTTTTCCTTTGCCTTTTTAGCTTTTTCTAATTGACTTTGCAACATTCCACACACCCTTTAAATCCTTCTTCCCTTATATCTTCCATTATCTCTGCAGGATTACCTGAACAAGCTATTCTACCATCTAATAAGACATTGGCAGTGTCTGCATTTACAAAATTAAGAATATAGCCTAGATGGGTAATTATAAGCCCTGATTTTTTCCGCATGCCGAGCTTCTTTTCCTTATCCAGTAGGACATTTATTTGATCTGCTAGAAGTTCTACATTCTCAATATCCACTCCTGAATCTGGTTCGTCAAACATGATGAAATCTGGTTTTTGGGCTAAAAGTTGCAATATTTCTGACCTTTTTACTTCTCCTCCAGAAAATCCTAAATTCACGTCTCTATCCAGGAATCTTTGATCAAATTTCAATTTATTGGCTAATTCCTTTATTTGTGGTGAAAGTTTTTCATCTTTAGGGTCCTGACCGCTTTCCACTTTTAATAAATCCATTAACTTTACTCCTCTTACTGAAGGAGGATTTTGAAAACTAACACCAATACCCTTCCTGACTCTTTCTGTGGTAGTGAGATCAGTGATATCTTCACCTTTAAATATAATTTCTCCATTAGTGACCTTATATTTAGGAAATCCTAGTATGGCCATAAAAAGAGTACTTTTGCCTGATCCGTTAGGCCCTAATAAAACATGAGTTTCTCCCTGATCTATATACAAATCTATATGTTCAAGAACTTGCCTACCACTAACTTCTACTGCTAAATCGTTTATTTCAAGTAGCAGTTTAACCACCACCTTGTTTTTGTTATAGTAATTAACTATTAAGTATATATTAAGTTTAATAAATAATTAATTCAAATTCCATTATCGATTTATAGATTAACATTATATCAACAGTATCATAAAAATTAATTTTGAAAGGTCACTTGAATTTTTATTACAAAAACCCCAATCATTAATCTAATATATAAAATTTTCGACTTATTTTCATAAGTAACCTTTATACTTACTTCTCTTAAATCCTTATAATAAGTACAATTAATGGTACATTTCATAGTACTAATTGATGTACATTTTTAATAGCAAGGAGGAAACTCAATGGCTGAGGATGACATAAAAATTGTAATGTTTTGTTGCAACTGGTGCTCCTATGGTGGTGCTGATACAGCAGGTACCGCAAGGATGCAATACCCTCCTAATGTACGGGTAATACGCGTAATGTGTTCCGGAAGGATCGAACCACAATTTGTGTTGAAGGCTTTCCGTGAAGGAGCAGATGGAGTAATTGTAGCTGGTTGCCACCACGGTGACTGTCACTATGATGCAGGAAATTACAAACTAGATAGAAGAATGAGACTTATTTATAAATTAGTAGAAGATATGGGTATTGGTAGAAATAGAGTCTACCATGACTGGATTTCTGCTTCAGAAGGAGAAAAATTCGCTGATACCGTAACAATGATGGTGGATAGAATAAAATCCTTAGGCGCATCTCCTTTAAAGGAACAAATTAATGTTGAAGCTTAAGCGGAGGAAAAAAAATGGCTGAAAAAGCAAAAATAGGAACCATGTGGCTAAGTGGATGTGCTGGATGTCACCTTTCCATCGCTGACTTTCACGAAGCTTTACTGGATGTTTTGGAACTGGCAGAATTCGAATTCAGCCCAGTATTAATGGATACCAAATACGATGAAATACCAGAGATGGATTTAGTTATTATTGAAGGCGGTATTCGAAACGAAGAAAACCGGGAAATGGCTGAGAAAATAAGAGAAAAAGCTAAGTTCATTATTAACTATGGTACTTGTGCTGTTTACGGTGGTATACCTGGTTTAGGAAACTTATATACTCCAGAAGAATTAGCAGAAGAAGCATATATCAATTCAGCTAGTACCCCTAACGAAGAAGGTATCATACCCAGTGAGGAAATACCTCATTTAGAAAGCAGAGTTAGGCCACTTAATGAAGTAATTGATGTGGACTTTTCTGTGCCAGGCTGTCCGCCACGATCTGACGTGGTTGCGGAGGCAGTACTCGCTTTACTTAAAGGTGAACCGGTAGAATTACCATCTACTAACCTTTGTGAAGTATGTCCCAGAGAAAAACCACCAGAAGGTTTAGCTATGGATTTCATAAAAAGACAATTTGAAATCGGCAAACCAGAAGAAGAATTATGTTTAATCCCCCAGGGACTTATATGTATGGGGCCTGCCACCATCTCTCTTTGTGGAGCTGAATGTCCCACTATAGCTATACAGTGCAGAGGTTGCTACGGACCCACTCCTAAAGTGCAAGATCAAGGAGCAAAAATGATCAGTGCTATAGCTTCAGATTATGGTTTAGAAGAAGATAAAACTGTAGATCCTGAAGAAGTAGCTGAACAATTAGATGATATCGTAGGCACCTTCTATACATTCACACTCCCTGCGGCTTTAGTACCCGTAAAAATGAGAAAGGAGGGTAAATAATGGT
>PWMT01000083.1 GCA_003558085.1 Methanobacteriaceae archaeon | reverse complement strand
GTTGCTGCTGGAAATCTCTAGCAATAGCCTGCGGAATAGAAGCTATGAATTTTCTTCTAGCTGACGGTGGTAGTGTTTGCAATTGTCCACCATACCGTTGTGCTATGTACTGCAAGACTTGCTGATCGGACACACCTGGATTAGCATTTTTAGCAACCTGCATAGCTTGCATTAGATTAGTTGCTTGTCTTAAGATATCATTTTTATTCCAACTATTATCGGGGTCCAAGGTAGCTAAGAAACGCAACGCAGAAGTCAGGCTTCCTGGGTCGTATTCCGAAGGCAGTGATTTGGTAAGTTTAGTAATTTCCTCAACGCCTTTCTCAGAATCTCTACCGCGCAACCCGGATGTACCTCTAATATCTGACAGCATTTGCCGACGTTGCCTTTCAGGCCCTATACCAAAGAAGCCCGCAATAGAGGAGAGACCAGGGATCTTAAAAGCAGACTCTATTGCACTTCGAGTGAATTTTCTTCCGGACTCTTCGTGCTCGTCACCTAAAAACCATTTCGCCACACCTCCCCCATAAGGGCTCTTTTCTTCAGCATATCTGTCTTCCAAAGCATCCCGCAGTTTTTTATCCGTATCCAGCTTTTTACTCGAACCAAATGCAGAAGATAGCTTAACAAACATTTTAGATTTATTTTCTTTAGTTTTCTTTTCCGGTTTCGGTTTCTTCTGTCCCGGAGTTATCTTTATTAGCATTTTCACATTCCTCAAAACTTTTCCTTAACCATCTACCATTTTCCCAGCCAAATATTTTCTTTGCTTCTTCACGTAAAGATATTATATCATTTTGTGAAGTCTTTATAAAGTTTTCTCCACTTTCTTGCAGTTCTTTTTCGTATGGGTCAATAGAGTCCTTATACTCATCACACATTTTGGTTAGAGTGATATACTGCACTTCATCTAACTCTATTTCCATCTGCTTAAGTAACTTATTAACCTTCCGCTTACTCCACCCTATTTTAATGGGTTCTTTCTCGCACGGTAATTTAGGTATATCTACGGTATTTCCATCTATGTGTAGAGTATGGGTATAAGCAAGTAATCTAAGAGTTTTAAGTGTTCGGGTAATAAAAAGCTCCGAATGCCCTTTACGTATTAAATAATCTGCCAGTGAAACAATATAGTTTATTTCCCCTCTCTGAGGGACATCAAATACAACCTCTATACCAAGCTCTTCATTTTCAAAAGTTTCCAAAACCAGCTCCTTTAATCAAATTCCTTATCTGCCCCTACTCCCTCCATAGTAACTCGAACCCTCATTCCTGGACATTCAAATTCATCCCCCTCCGCGTATTCACCTTTATTAAATCTTCTGCTGCTATCCTCTATTGAATCTTCTTCAATATCCAAATCCTCAGCTACCCAATTACCAAAAGGCCAAATACGTAGTTTATTTGCTATAGAGGCATCTTCCCCTCGTTCACTAAGAAGATTAACTGCTCCTCTATTTTCATACAGAACCTTTTTAGTGGGTTCCACAGCAGGTGAGAGATTTTCCATACCGCTCTGCTTGAAAAAAACTCTAACAGCCACTCCATTTTCTGTATTTGCCCATTTTGCCTTTAAATGCATTTTTTCACCTGCCACCTATTTTAATCTAAAATCTAATTTGAATCAACTATTTTACGTGACCAGCTAGCTGCGGAGCATCGGGGGTATCAACCTCAAATTCTACTTCTCTCCACACATTATCAGCCCAGTATAGGCCGCCATCTTCTTCTGAGTAGATGACAAGCAGCAACTCCATGCTGTAAATACCATCTTCCAATTCAGTTAAATCTATTATTTGGTAACTAGTTGAGAATTCTGATTGAATAGACGGTCGATTAAGCTCCAGCTTCCACCACAATGCCCCGTATTCTTCGCCTGTGGTCGTTGTTTCGTCCGACGACCTGTAGTATACCTTAGCATGATGAGCGGCACCAGAGATGAGATTTGGCTCCTCTGACGGATCATACAGCCAGCTAACTTGAGCCCGTCCCCCTTCCAAAGCATTAACCTGAATGTTATGTGCCTGAGCAGGCTGCCTTCCTGCCTTTTCTTGGACTTCATCATACCTCACTATAAATGACTGGCTGATATTAGCTTCTTCATTACCATGAAAGTCTACGGCACGAACCAGGAACATATAATTATGACCACTGCTAAACTCATCAAAAACAAAAGTATGTTCAACATTCCCTTGATGGTCTATTGAAGCAATAATATCTGTAGCAGAACTAATATTGATATAATCTTTATCTCCGCTGCAATAAATATTATAATGACTTACATCTACAGATTCCGAACCGGTAAATGTGATCATCAACTGGGAATAATTTTCAATTAACTCATAATTTATACCAGAAGGGGGAAGTGGTGCTGTCTTAATGGTAAAGGACTTTTCATTGGAAGGAAGAGATTCATTACCAAGGGTATTTACAGCTTTAACCCTATAATGATAAATTCCTTCCTCTAATGGCCCATCCAGGTATTCAGGGTCATTAATATCAGCAACAAGTTGCCATCCCGTAACTCCAAATTCAAAGAATATATCCCTGTAGTAATTTACATCAGCACTATTAATAAATCCTTCATTAAATAAAGTATCCCAGTTCTGAGTTATATTATTCTCATCATAGCCATTCCACAGGGACCTAAATTCAAGTCCATCATAATAATGATCCGTGGTTATAGTGTCATTTATACTTCCACCTTCAATCCAGGCATTATTTTTGGAACAATAAATCGATTCTGATACAGAGGTATTTGTAATATACTCTACTACCAGTTTAAGTCTGTTAGACTCATCATTAGCAACATCTGTTCCATCCTCACTCCAAATACTTGTCCCAGCAATTCTATGAATTTCCAAATTATCCCATGCATCAAGAGGGTTAATTGAATCTTCATTAGTAATGGTAGTGGTGGTAGTTGATTCAGTTGTTGTAGTAGTTGAAGGTTCATTAGTGGTAGTGGTAGATACTTCACCAGTCCAAACACCACCTAATTGAATATGTATATTTTCGGGATAATCAATAAGCCATTCAGAAGCTGTTTCTACACTATTTTTAGTCCAATCTGATGGATCAATATCTGGCAGTACAGTTCTTACTCTCCAATAGTATACTGTTGTGTGGTCTAAACCAGTAAAATTAAAATAAGTTTCAGATGTGGTAAAACTATCAACACCTGTCTCAAAATTTATATCTTCTGAAATTTCAATATCGTAGTAATCAGCACCGGGAACTGATCCCCAAATACCTCTAAAGCTATTTGGATGTATATTTCTATTAGCTGTAAAACTTGGAACTATATGAGGAGTGTCTGCCATGAAATAAGATATTTTGGTTTCACCACAGATATTATGTGTACCCACTATCCTCCAATAATATCTGGTATTAAAATCTAAATTAGTGAAATCAAAAGATTCAGTGGCTACAGTATTGGAAGATACTATAACATCAAAGTTAGGATATTTGGATAATTCGATGGTAAATTCATCCACATTTTCCATACTGTTCCACTTAGCTGTGAATGCATTATAAGTCAGATTAGAGTTTCTCAGTCTGGATGGTTTAGGTTGCTCATTAGTTTGAGCAGATAGTTGATTCCAATTTGAATCTCCCG
>PWMT01000093.1 GCA_003558085.1 Methanobacteriaceae archaeon | reverse complement strand
CTTTGAACGAGGCTGTATTACGAGGAATGAAAAGGAGAAAAATGCGGAGCCGTATCGTAGGTCAGATTCACGATAGTATTGTGGCTGATGTGTGTTGTGAGGAGCTCGATGAATTTTTAGTTATGATGCAGGAGATTATGGTGTCTCGATTAAAAGCAACGTGGGATTGGATTTGCACACCGTTAGCTATAGAAGCAGAAGTCTCTCCTCCTGGGAGATCGTGGGCAGAAAAGAAAGAAGTGAAAATCCCTTCTTAAGTGGGTTGATATACACTCGGTAACATATATGTTGCTTATTAACATTTGGCATGTTACCGAGCAAAAAAATGTTAATGATGAATTTGGTCTTAATTTAAAAGACCTCAAGAACTTGTTCCTTTACTATGCAACCTCCAATGGCTGTTCATTTACCATAATACAGTAACCAAAATTTTTATAAAGATATTAATATGGAAGATCAAAAACTAAAAAATGTTATTCGTGATGTAGCTGATATGGCACAAGAGTTTTATAATCTTGCAGAGGCGTTAGATGCTTGGGATGGCTTTTTTGAAAAAAGAGCCCAATGGTGGTTAAACAATGCCGTAGGTTGTGTGACCGTGTTTAAAAAACAATCACTGGTGGTGTTTATTGCGGGGTCTCTCACTGCATCTGTGATGATCATAGAAAAGAACAGTCGTTCTCATCGCATAACATTTGACAGTAGTGATCCAGAATCGTTGTTTTTTATTCACGATATTTTTAAGAGCAAATTACTTGAGATTCTTTAAATGGAAGCAAAACAAAAAATTGATATATTAAAAAAGAGAATTAATCGGCATAATTATCGTTACTATGTTGAACATAATCCCACTATTTCAGATCAAAAATTCGATCAGTTGTTGCATGATCTGCAACAGTTAGAAAAAGAGCATCCTGAATATAAGACACCCGACAGCCCAACGCAGAGAGTAGGAGGAGAGCCGATAGACGAATTTAAGTCTGTAGACCATCCTACTCCAATGTATAGTATAGATAACACATACAATGAACAAGAATTAAAAGACTTTCATAAACGTGTAACTGGTAAAATAGGAGAGAATCCTACTTATACAATCGAACCAAAAATAGACGGATTAGCAATCAACCTCATTTATGTGGATGGTATTCTTGTTCAAGCACTTACAAGAGGAGATGGCAAAAAGGGCGACGACGTCACTCATAATATAAAAACCATTCACAGCATTCCGTTAAGATTGCAAAGCCCCGAATATAGAGATTTAAAGAACACCACAATCGAAGTCCGTGGTGAGATTTTTATGTCTTTTGAATCTTTTGAACAAGTAAATAAACAACGATTAGAAGAGGGGAAAAGCACATTTGCTAATCCCAGAAATGCGGCTGCTGGAACAGTTAAGTTGTTAGACCCAAAAATAGCATCTCAAAGAAAATTGGAGATGATAGCATACGATATTGGAATTTTCGATGGATTTGATGGAGTAGAAAAACCGAAAACTTATTTAGGTGTCTTGAACTTTTTGCACTCTTCAGGGTTTACAGCAAACAAAGCTATGCAGTGTAATGATATATCAGATGTCCTGTCTCAAGTAAATTGTCTAAAAAACCTTAATACGTATTCTCCTTTTCCGATAGACGGGGTTGTAATAAAGGTAAATAGCAGAAAACACAGAAAGCAATTAGGGTTTACATCAAAAGCTCCACGGTTTATGGTTGCATATAAGTTTGAGGCTGAACAAGCAACATCTTGTATAGAAAGCGTTACTATGCAAGTAGGACGAACAGGACAAATCACACCAGTTGCTGAACTAACTCCTACGGATCTATGTGGTACAACTATAAAAAGAGCAAGTTTGCATAATTTTGATTATGTGTGCGAAAAAGATATCATGGAGGGAGATACTGTTATTATAGAAAAAGCTGGTGAAATTATACCACAGGTTGTGAGACCAATAGTAGAGGAAAGAGATGGGAGTGAAAGAGAAATAGAAATTCCAAAACAATGTCCTGTTTGTAAAGGGAATGTCGATCAGTTTGGTGCTTATGTCCGTTGCGTTAATATAAATTGTAGAGAACAGGTAGAAGGTCGAATAAAGCACTTCTGTAGCCGAGATGCAATGGATATACAGGGATTAGGTGCTTCGGTAGTATCGAAGCTTATTAATAGCGGTCTTGTCCAAAATCCGGCCGATCTCTATACTTTAACACCCAATGATTTCATGCAGTTGGATGGGATTAGACATAAATCTGGATTAAAGTTAGTAAAAGCTATACAAGAAAGTAAGAATAAAGGATTATCAAAAGTATTGTATGGTTTAGGAATTCCTCATGTGGGGAGAAGAGTGTCAAAGATTCTTGCAGAAGAATATGGGTCAATGGAGAATCTTTGCGCCAATTTGTATGAAGTTTACTGTGTGGGGGAGATTGGGTGTGCAGTTGCAAATAGTCTGAAAGAATTTTTCGACGAAGAATCTAATATAACATTCATAGAACAGTTAGATATGGAAAACGTGAAATTGACTGAAGAAATCAAGCAACCATCGCAGGACTCTCCAGTATCTGGTAAGAAATTTGTATTAACGGGCTCCTTACAAAGCGGGACTCGTAAAGAGATTTCAGAAAAGATAATGTCGTTAGGGGGAGAAACATCGTCAAGTGTTAGCAAAAACACAGATTATTTACTGGTGGGAGAAAATCCTGGGAGTAAGCTTCAAAAAGCAGAAAAACTTGAAGTCGAAATTTTAACAGAAGAAGAATTTCTTTCTTTGATAGGAGATTAAAATGAGCACGAAAGTAGCGATTGATCTGGATGGTGTTGTTTTTAACTTTACTAAGGGTATGTGTAATTTTGTTTTTGCCCGGACTGGAAACGAGATTAAACCACAACAAATCACCAAACGAAAGTGGCATAGGGTTAAGGATGTAGATATCACAAAACAGGAATGGGATGAGCTTTTTGATCGATTTGTCCAATACCAATCTTTTGAATTGCTTGAACTATTTCCTTATGCAAGGGAATCTATAATAACCCTAAAGAACATGGGATGCGATATTCATTTCATCACAAAAAGACCAATGGAGGCAAAACAAGCCACAGCAAACTCTTTGAAAAAACACGGTCTTCTTGAGACTGGGACTCTCCATATGACTGAAGAAAAGGCCGATAAAGCGCAGGTGATTGGAATTCAGTTTGCTGTAGATGATGATGAGAAGTATGTTCGTCAATACTTGCAGAAAGATATTCAAGCATACCTTCTTAAAAGACCATATAACACAGCAATGGCGGAGAAAGAAGAATATAATGCAATTTCTGATTTGAGAGGGTTTGTGAAAGTAATTAAAAACCATATACAGGAATAGAAGAGATGGAGATAATAGACAATAAAAAAGAAAAGCGGGAATGCGATTTATGTGGAAGATTTCACCAGCTTAAAATCCAAAGTAATGGGTCTGAGTATGGAGAGGACTTACCAGCTAATTGGGGATCGATTCATATTTTCTCAAAAGGAGGTTGTTTCATCCCAATAGCTAAAACCATGGAGTTGTGTCCTAATTGCTTGAAACAATTAGATAAGTTTTTGCGTAAGCAAGGAGGTGGAAAAAATTGACTCAAGAATTATATAAGCGGTTTCGTCCTAAGAAACTCAAACAAGTAATCGGTAATGAAGAAACTGTGATGGCTCTCCAGAATATGCTTGACAAAGGAACACTGCCTCACACAATACTGTTTCACGGTCCGTCCGGGTG
>PWMT01000046.1 GCA_003558085.1 Methanobacteriaceae archaeon | reverse complement strand
CCTGCGTCGCGTATGGTGGCGGTGCGCCGGCCCTCATCGTCGTACTGGTGCCCGGTCTCGCGGTCCATGGAGTCGGTGAACTTGATCAGGTTGCCCATAACGTCGTAGTCGTAGGCGCCGGGTAGTAGCGCTCAGCTCCGGAACACACGCTGTAACCGATGGCGTGTGGCTTGTACTGCAACCTTGGTTGCCAGAGCGGGGTCCTCTGCTTCGTTCAGGCGCACTGTGTGACCATCCGCCTTCAGGTGCGGAGAGAGACACATGATCCCGTAGGGTTCAATCGTGTGCGTTTTCGCTGCTATGAACAAGATTCTCATTCTTTCGTGCCCAACAATTGCGTCTCCCTTGCTCCCCCCCCCCCAGAGAGAATCTCTTTTTTTGGGGGGGGGTATTTTGATCTTGTCTGAATGTGTTTTATATTGATTAATGGCGATTCTCGTAGACGGAATTCCGGGTTTGCCTGAGCACTGTGCTGATCTATGGCAGTTCCACGGCCTCCCGGTGTTTCTCGATCTGTTCATCCAATGTTCTTCTTATCGCTCTCAATTGAGAGGCATCCAGAGTTACAACATCCCTCGCCTGTAGTTCCTGTCGCTCGATGATTAACTTTCGCGCATCCTCTTCGCGTCCTTCTCTCAAGGCCTGTTCGCGGAGTTCTTCAATCTCTTGCAAACGTGCTTGCAGCAAAATTGCTTGCGTTTGAATTTCCTCCCTGATCGTTTGCTCGAACTCGCGAAGTTGTTTGAGCGCGGGAAGAGCGACGGGCGTGTCCGCTTCGGTGATAGCCTGTAGCAGATCGATATATGTACGAGTACGGGTATGGCTTTCAAAGTTCAAATTTGCTGGTCGCCAGCGATTAGGGTTCAACGCATCGGGACTCTTCAGATGAAAACGCATATATATCTCCAACAATTCAGGCACGTATTCATCCACCAAGCCCGGCGCTCTTTTGGCAACATGGGGAAACCATCGTGTTATTTCGTGCCATTGTATCCATTCGGGCTTGTCTTGATACATTTTTATCCATATCCTCATGTTTCCTTTATTGTGAGTGCCGGTTCTAAACACTGACCTGCGAAATTGAATCCATCCCGGAAGCTGTAGCCCTAGACCTGAGCCATCCGGAGGCAGTTCGGTTTTTTCAGTAAGCACCGTCTCATATCGCAGCCAGTCGCTTTCTGAAGTGGCGAATTCTTTTCGCAGCGTTTCGGCTATAAATCCCCATGTGACATCTGCCATTTGCGTAGGATTATCCCGGATCAAATCAAGCTGCCGATCAAACTCCGCCGCCAGGTCCGGATTTTCGCGCCGCACACGTAATCCGCCCTTTACGGCAAGGGCCTGCCATGTTCCCGTCTTGTCGAGCGTTTCGAGCAGGACGTCGAACTCCCGATCCTCAAGTTCCAGCGCCGCCGTTCGGGCAGCGCGATACGCTTCGTTGTCGTCCTGGTTCACGGCGTGTTTGAGGGATTCAAGAACACTGTTCACGGCAGGTTCCACCTGGCATAGCGCAGTTTGAGCGAACAGAAACAACATGAAAGCCGGCACGAACCATTGCACGCTGCAACTGATTTGCTTGCTCATCACATCATCCTCCTGTATTTAAGGCTATGTTGACATTGACGGATCATTCTTCCTCAGGCTCCCATGCCTGCCACCACGATTTGAGCGCTTCGTGAGGTTTTCGCCGGGTCTGAGATGCGCAGTGCAAACCTCCCCTTCTATGATGGAGGTCGAAGTTATTATCGTTAATCCACTCCACGCTACCCAGAATAGAGGCCATCTCGTTCTTGAAAGGGACGAACATAGGATTCAGCGTTATGAGAGTGCCGTTCACATTGAGCATGTTGATCATGTTCGGAAACATGGACACGGCATGCCCTTCTCTTTCTCCGTGAGGCCATTTGGCGAAATACGCGGGAACTTCAATTACCGTGATACCCAGCCCTTCTAATGCAGTCTTGATTGTCTTCAAGTGGTTTGTTTGAATGTTTTCATTGTAAGCTTTCCAATTATCCCAGTCCAGTAAGTTTTGTGCGGTCAATGGATCAGGAAGAGGAAACGGCCTCACATCAGGGATAAGCCAAACGGCCTCCACTACTTCGTTGCTATGGGCCTCCAGCAGATTTATCCCCATTGTCGTACTTGCCAGAATAACTTGAACCTCGCTGCCCTGCATCCTGACACTCATTATCTCGTCCACGTGCCCGACGAAAAGCCATTCCGTATTGAATTTTTCCGGATCGGCCTGCGGGCCGACTTCGTCCGCTGCCTGTTTCTCAAAGAACTTGCGCAATTTCTCCTGAAGGCCTGGCCCGTCGTCAGGGGTATTGTATCCGTAATACACTCCGCCAAGGGGCCTGTTTTCCGTTGGCGGAAATGCATCTACGTTGCCGAAGCTGTCATAAGTTGTAGCGCCCGTCGTGACGGGTCTGAATATCCCGACTTCTGATGTAAGCATTTTCTCGTGGATTGCCTTAATGAAGTTGCTTGGTGCATTTCTTGGCGAATTTAACACAACGTTATGCCAACGCGCGCCGCCCTCGGCCGGTTTGGAAGTGAATCCGATCAAGGTCTGATCCTGAATCCATCGGGTCCCATCATATGCTATCACGGTCAAGGTAAGGCCGTTGGGTAATTTAAGTTCCAGATCACCTCTTGTAACTGCATCCATCGCTTGCGTAACATACACTTCGACAACCTCATCGAGATGGGACAGAGCCAGCCATGGCGCCACTTTCAGCTCAATGGAATCGTGTGTCACGGCGCGGCCCTCGTAGTCCCTCAACACCAACGCAAGGCGGATGATGCCGTCAAAATCCTCCTGTCCGTCCGCCGGCAGATGCGGAAAAAACAGGCTTTCGACACCCATAGTCACATAGCCCTGGCCATTGGTCATGATCGCGGTGATATCGTATTCGAAATGGTTGTTGTCCGTTCCCCGGCCCCAGACGGCCTTCTCTCCGACTTCAATTTTTTCATAGACGTTGATGCGGCCAATATCTTTTGCGTCCAGAGTGCGAAGGAACAGTTTCCACCCTTCGGGCATGGGGCCGGGAGGCGCAATCCTAATCGGAGCAATATCTTTGACATCGTCTATACCCTGAATCTCGTCGCCAATATGTTGCGCTTGATTATCGTTAATGTACACGGAATCCGGGATACGCAGATTATCATTGACCGTCCGGCCTCTATCCCAGTTATAGTTGACCATCACGATAGCGCCCCTTTCTTTGGTCCAGGTATCTCTTCCATCCTCGTCGTTCTCATCGATCACTCCGTCTCTGTTTGTATCAGCCACCAGCTTGATATTCCCAATCTCAAACTCGATCTCTCTGCGAAGCTCTCCCCCATTATTCTCTCTCAAAAAAACTCTTCCGCCGGTTTCTCCCAAAAACCAACTCCCGTCGGTCACCGTCAGTGTGTACCGCTGACCAGGAACGAGCTCGCTCTGCGTATGTTCGTACTCCGGTGCCGTCAATGTCCCATAATCTACAACAACAGCACCATCGTCGCAGGTTATGAACCAATCATACGTCCCCTCTTCAACATGAAGTTGAAAACTCACCGTGCCCTCGTTATTCTCATCCGGTATGCAATACAGAAACGGAACGCCATATCCGGAGTTGCCGACAGACACCTCGGGATCAGCTACATTATCGGTCAGAACCAGAGTGCCTGTCACAAGCGAAGCCTCCACGTCGGCCCAGAGCAGCTGAGTCTCGCCATTCCCATTCCCGTTCCCTG
>PWMT01000034.1 GCA_003558085.1 Methanobacteriaceae archaeon | reverse complement strand
TTTATATAATAGGAAGCACACTATGATATTTTAGGTTAACCTAAATTTAACCTTTGGCTATAAAATGGGGTATAAGTAAAAATCAGGGATTTCTCATGTTAAATTCGACTTTTAGCTTTATTGAATATGTTTTTATTAGTTATGGATCATTGGCAGTTTTCATAGGCGCTATACTAGAACAAACTATTATGCCTGTACCGGCTAGTGCCAGTGTAATGACTTCAAGTGGATATAACCTTAAAGGAGTAAACTTAAATCTTTCTTCCTTGAAGATTTTATTTTTCAATATAGTGCTTCCTGCAAGTTTTGGGAAAACTATAGGAGCTACATTTTTTTATTATATGGCTCAAGTCCAAGGAATGAATTTCATGGGCCCTATCAGTAAGTACCTCGGTTATGAAGAAGAAAAAGTAAGGGAACTGGAAAATAAATTTAAAGAAAGTCGGTTTGATAAGTTATTTATCTTCCTGGTCAGATGCCTACCCATTCCCAGTATTGTAGTTAATGTTTTTTGTGGATTAATAAAATATAATTTCCGAAATTATGTTATTTTAACATTTTTAGGTGCCATGGTACAGATATTCATTTGGGCTACTCTAGGATGGTCTTTAGTGAACATTTTTACAAATATAAATTTATATTCCTCTCTAAGCTACCTCATGATCCCTGCACTATTAATGCCCTTAGCTATTTACTTTATAACAAAACAGAAATATCATTAAATTTTTTGCTAGTTAATTTTACTATAAATTTATTTATTCCTGATTAAAATTAACCTATAAAGATTATTTATTCCTGATTAAAATTACCAATAGGATTAAACTTAAAAAAAACCCATCCAAAATAATTATAATGGTTAATGCACAAGCTATTATATATAGATATAAAATAGAATAAACTTTGAAAATATTTTTATTAATTAAATTTATTTAACGGTGATAAAATGGCTAAGAAAGATAAAAAAACTCTTCCCCCCAGTGGTGCTGGTTTAGTAAGGTATTTTGAAGAAGAAACTAAAGGCCCTAAGCTATCCCCTCAACAAGTAGTTATTATGACTGTTATTTTGGCAATTTTTTGTCTAGCGCTTCAATTCTCTGCTTAAGCGAGTTTTTATAATAATTGAGCTCACCTTTTTTTATATTAAGATATTTGGAGTAATTTTTATGGCAATTCACCCTATTGAATTTAGATATGGCACACCGGAAATGAAGCAGATCTGGGAATCAGAAAATAAACTTCAAAAGATGTTGGATGTTGAGTCTGCATTAGCTCAGGCCGAAGGATATCTGGGAATTATTCCAGAAGGAGTTGCAAATGAAATTAAAAAGAAAGCCAATATTGATTATGTAACTCTTGCCAGAGTAAATGAAATAGAAAAAGAAACCAATCATGATATAGTTTCTATAGTTAAGGCTTTAGCAGAGCAATGTGAAGGTGACGCAGGAGAGTATATACATTTCGGGGCAACCTCCAATGATATTGTGGATACTTCCCAATCGCTTTTATTTAAAGACACAATCCAAGTTCTCCAGGGTAAAATGGTGACTTTGACCCGTTTAATTCTAGATCTAGCTGATGAGCATAAGGAAACGGTATGTATTGGGCGCACTCATGGCCAGCATGCTCTTCCTACTACTTACGGTATGAAATTTGCTTTATGGGCAGAAGAGATACATCGGCATATGGATAGATTGTATGAAGTTGAAAAAAGACTTTTTAAAGGGATGATGACTGGTGCGGTGGGAACAACTGCTGCATTAGGTGAGCAAGGATTTGAAGTGCATAACAAGGTTTCTGAAATACTGAGTTTGGAACCTGTTTCTATATCTAATCAGGTGTTGCAGAGGGACAACCATGCTGAATTTATGATGGTAATGGCCAATATAGCCACTAGTCTGGATAAAATTGCTCTTGAGATCCGTAATTTGCAACGTACAGAGATTATGGAGATTGGTGAAAAATTTGATCCTGAAAGGCAAGTGGGAAGTAGCACCATGCCCCATAAAATGAATCCTATTACCGCAGAGAGGATTTGTGGAATTGCTAGAGTAGTTAGATCTTATGTAATGGCTGCACTAGAAAATAATCCTTTATGGCATGAACGGGATTTGACTAACTCTTCTTGTGAAAGGATAATTTTCCCTGAAGCATGTATACTCACCGATTATTTATTAAGCTTAACTGTTAAATTGCTAAAAAATTTGATTTTTTATCCTGAAAATATCGAAAAGAATTTGAATCTTACTCGTGGTTTGATCATGGCGGAAAGACTTATGGCTGAACTTACCCGTAAAGGTATGGGGCGTCAGACCGCCTATGCAGTAGTAAGAGAATGTGCTATTAAAGCCAATGCAGACCAGGAATTATTATCGGATATAGTATTATCTAGAAATGATTTAAAGGATTATCTTACAGTAGAAGAAATTGAGGAAATTATGAATCCCCATACCTATCTTGGTTCAGCAATATTAATAGTGGAAAATGTCTTAGAAAATTCTAAACATTGGTTCTAATCTATACTTTTAATTATTCTTTTTTACATTCTAATAGATTTAAAAGTAATTTATTTGTACTATTTATTTACTAAAATAATAATTTTAAAACTCAGAACCCGATGATATTTTATTTTCTAATACTTTAACTTATATATTTCCTTTAACATAATTAAAATCGTACCTAGGGAGGTGTATTTATGAAAAGTTTGAAAGAATTAAAAGCTATAAAAATAGTGCCGTTTACCCTTATGACTGCCTCTCTTAATGCAGTATGGGGGTTTATATTTGCAATAATATTTTTGATATTTGGAGGGTTTATTGCATCAATAATAGCCGGGACTGAATTGGCCCCTCTTTCGGGAGCCATAGTAGGAATATCAGTTGCAGGTTTAGTTGTTTTCCCAGTTGGTTCGTTCCTATTGAGTATAGTCCCCCATTTCCTACAAGCATTGTTCTATAATTTATTAGTACCTAGATTAGGCGCTATAAAAATAGAAATCGATGAAATGACAGAAATAGTCAGAGCCGAAGTTGTTCCCTTTGCATTAATCGTGGCTGCAGTATTAGCAATTATCCAATTTTTATATGAATTAGTAGCTTCACCATTACAAGCAGTGTTCTTCGAAGTATTAAGTGCTCTTGCTGCAACTGCAGCAACTCCTGCTGAGATTCCAGCTGAATTACCTATGATGCTCCAAACCGGTGCTTTAGGCGCTGTTTTAAATATCATTATCAGTCCTATACTGACTTTCATAGGCGTATTTATTGGTATGGCCATATTAGTAGCATTATACAACCTATTGACTCCTAAATTAGGAGGAATAAAAGTTGAATTAGCTCAAATGGCTGATAATTACTTTGGCGTTGAAAATATAAATCCAGTATCTATTGGATTAATTTTAGGAGCTATTTCCGCTGTAATAGGTCTTATTGTAGGTATAATAGTACTAATTATAGCTGCTCTTGGAGGAGCTGCAGTTGAGGGCTTAATTACACTTTTAGGTCTAGTCATAGGAGGATTTATAGGGGTCTTCATAGTATATGCTATAACTGCCTATATTTACAATGTACTAGCTCCTAGAATCGGTTCATATAAAATAAAGTTAGAATAGATCTTATTCTATTCTTTTTCTTTTTTTAAAACTAAACCTTAAAATTTTATTAACTATTTTTTATAGCACTAAAAAAATAAGAAATTATTTTTTCCTATTTTTATCTATCTTCTTTTAAGGTTTCTTCTTTTTCTTTTAACTTTTTTAT
>PWMT01000172.1 GCA_003558085.1 Methanobacteriaceae archaeon | reverse complement strand
TGTTCACTCCACCAGTTGTAGAGATGAAGTATCCTATTTTCCAGAACGCTTCTTTCCAGAGTTTCTTTTTGATTTCAGGATGCTCTTTTTTAATTAATCTGCTACTTGCTGATTTGTATGAGTTAATGAATTTTAATAATGCACTGTCGGGTTTGGCTTTAAATAAGAAAGTAATATGGTCTAAATCATGTTTACTTTCTTGTAAGTGGATATCGTAGTTTTTTCCAATGTTTTGGAAGATTTCTATCAATCTAAAGTATATTTTCTGGTTGATTACATGTCTACGGTATTTTGTAAGAAGCACCAACTGATATGTTAATGCATATACTGAATGTTGATTCTTATCTAAAGATTGCCTCATTAGTTATTATATTCGCTTTCGTAACTATTTAATCATTTAGTTCAATTATTAGACTGAAATACACCTATGACTTATAAAAGTCATAGTATTCTTTCAGGTCTGAGATAAATATTTTGAGTCTTATGGTTAAATATTCCAGTGAACTAGTAAATCTTTACTTCTAAGTATAGGAAAATTGTTTAAACCTATAGATAAGATTTAAATTTCATTATGCATACGGCATAAAATATGGGCTAAGGTTACTATATCCATCTGGTTGTGTTCAATTATAGGAACCAGTGGTCCAATATTACCCTCTTCTTTATAGGTTTTATAATAATCCGGTATGTACCTACCAGGAATATCATCTCTCCGCTCTATACCCAATAAATATTTCTCTATAGTGGTTAGTTTACAGTTTGGTAGATATGATCTCCAAAATCGTCTTGAATAATGATAAAGATCAAAATGAGGCCTTTCCAGGTCAGATTCTAACTGAAAGTACCTTAAACGATTTTTGATGTAGGGAAGATCAAAACTTAATCCATTAAAAGATACAAAAGCTGAAGCATCATTTAAATGACTATAAATTCCAGATAATACTGCTGGTTCTTCTTTTAGATCACGTAGTAGATATTGTCGAACTTCAATTTCATCCTGGTATAGGGTGGCTTCACCCATAAGTATCACCGGTTGATGATTCAATCCCAAGGTCTCAATATCTACAAATATAAAGTTTTCATATTCTCTAAAACCAGCACACTCCAATACTCTCTGGTGTGAGGCCGGATACCTTTTTTTAACTAAATTAAGGATAGGATCATATTCTTCATTTTCCAGTTTCTCTAAAAAAAGTCGGGCTTTCCATCCCACCTGAGGATGGTCCTGGAGTTTATCCAAGTCAGTGTATCCTTCCTTTTTTAAACGAGATTCTGTGATTTCTCCAATACCCGGAATCAATTTAAGATCCTTTTTTATAGATTCTTTTATTTCACTACAGGATTTAAGTGAAAAATCAATTTTATATCTTGTCTTTATAAGATAAGTCTCACCCTCTGGTGTATCAATTACTTGACCCTGGAAAACTTCATCTAAACTTCGATCCTCATATTCTTGTAAAAGTTGATGCTTTAAATTAGTTATAGGATGAGTATGATAGTTTTCATCATTATTTGTTAGATCAGAAGACATTTTAAACCTTCATTTATATTCTAATAAACCTGGTAATTAATTAAACCATGATTTCCACTTGAACCTTAATATGATTAACTTTCTTAAACTAGAGGGAGATTTCACCTTCTAATGCTAATCTGGATTTTATTTATATTCTAATCTTGATTTTATTTATATTAAGATTTTTTATTTAATCCTTAAAATAGTTTTAGAGAGCATCTGGAAATTAATTTGCAAGTTGAGGGAATTTTTAAATTTATATTACCTTTTAACAATAATCAAGTAACATAGAGTTAATCCCAATTAATGTTAGGTTGGAGGTAGTGTTCATTCTGGTTTTATGCATATTAAATATTTTTTAGTAAAAAGGGTCATTTAAATTAATTTAGTTGTAATTAAAACTTTTTTTCATTTAGAATATTATGGATTAAGCTTTGCTTAAGGCAGATAGAAGCTAATTATCCTATAGAAGAATTTTTATATGTATTTAATTTTCTAGATAATAAAATAAATAAACAAGTTTATTAACTAATATTCTTTATAGAATATTAATTATAAAAATATATAATAGTAGGTGCATTTTTTTGAAAAAAATTCATATAATGAGTATATTGTTGATGGTAGGTTTAGTGATGGTTGCAGGCTGTACCAGTGATAATGGTGATGAATGGTCATCAACTCAAACTTATTCTGGTATGGGAGTAACTTTTGAATATCCTGGAACTTGGGTTGATCAAAGTGATGATCCGGAATTAGCTCAGACCCTAGGAGAATCAGGAGTAGCTTTCGGAAAAGATGATGAAATTTTCGGTTTTATAGCCTTAGATGTTGGTGTTTTAACAGCTGCAGATAAAGAGGAATTGTTAGCCACGCTATCTCAGACCTATGAAAATGATCTAGGTTTAACCAATCAAAAAGAAATCACAGTAGATGGTGAAAATGCCCAACTACTCTCAGCACCAAGCCCCAGTGATGGAATTTATACCAATGTAGCTTTCTGGATAAAAAATGACCAAGTATATATTTCGGTATATACATCAGAAAGCAGTGCTACCGGAACATATGAGAGAATTCTAAACACCTTTAGAAGCACCTAAAAATCTATTTTTATTTCTTTTTTTTTAATCTTCTCTATAAAACTGATAGGATCTGATTTAATTCTAAGTGATTACTATTTTTAAGCTAATGATTAATAATTCGAATTTATAAAAAATCCTATCAAAGCCTAATGGCAATAAAATAATCTTAAATAAAAAATGTGGTCAATTAATTGTGGGAGACTATAATTATTTTTTTTATAAATTATAGTAACTTATGCAGGCTCAAAGCAGCCTGGTCATGATCAGGATTTAAACTTAATACTCGCTTGAAGTATTGTATGGCTCCTTTAATATCACCCTGGGCCTGCAGGATAATCCCTAAAAGATACCAGGCATTAAAATATTGGGGGTCTTTTTTGAGTATATCCAGTAACTGGAGCTTGGCCTCCAAATATTCACCATTATGATAGAGGAACATAGCTAATAAGTAGGATAAATTCAAATCCGTGGGTTTTAGTTGCAGGGCCTGATTAATATATTCTAGAGCCAAACTATTCTTACCTCTCAAATCTAAAATTTCAGCTTTGATTTTTAGAAGTTCCCAATCATTTTCCTTCATTTCTAAGGCCTGATCAATCATGAGTTCAGCTTCTCTGGCCTTTGATGATAGTAATAATTCCTGGGCTCTTTGTTTTAATATATGCAGACTACCATATTCCTGGTAAGCCTCCAAACCTACTTTAGCCCCTGCAGGGTTAATTTTAACTGGAGTCGAGTATTGGCCTTCAATTTCTTCTATTTTAGGTTCTTCGCTTTCATGCACCATCTTCTTTAGAATATGTGCGGCGGCGGCCTTATGGAGAGGATGGTTTTCATTACCACATTTAGGAGAGTAAATACAGGATGGACAACCTTCCTCACAATCACAGCTATCAATAAGTTCCTGGGTGGATTTAAGTAATTCTTCAAATACCTGTATAGCCTTTTCTGCTAATCCAATACCTCCTTCATGAGCATCATATATGAATATGCTGGGTGCTTGGGTATCAGAGTGATAGGGAGTGGATAATCCACCAATATCCATACGATCACACATTACATGTAAGGGGAATAAGGCAATGAGAGCGTGTTCTGTACCGTGCAAGCCACCAGCAAATATATCCTTCCCAGTAAATTTTTTCTCTAAAAACTCTTTTAATTTAGTGGGGAGAGTAAACCACATACCCCGGGTAAGGAATTTCAAGGGCGGAAGATCCAAGGGATAGGTCCC
>PWMT01000137.1 GCA_003558085.1 Methanobacteriaceae archaeon | reverse complement strand
CGGTAGCCCCCAACACCAACCCTGTCGTAACCACTCAGGCTACGGGTGTTTGCACTCCCACCAAGCCAATCAGTTCTCCACCGGCCATCATAATTCCATACGTCGTACAAAGAGGCGCTATTTACAGCCACAAAATTACCCTCACTATCTCTCTGAGAAGAGTAAAGCTGAATCGCTATCTGTTTAACCTGTTTTGTTGTACCCATTAGGCTTTTGATTTTGTGGTTAAGGTCTTACTGTCAATGGTTCTGTTGCCTTTTCGGACTTTAATCGCCATAACCTCGCTATCCAAGTCGCCCTCAAAGACAAATGTCGGGTCGCCTTCTCCGTTTCTGTCAGAGGAGGTTTCAGCAACTTGCCGGGCAACCATCCCGTCCTGGCGGTCGTCAATAACCTCAAATCCACGAGAGGAGGACAATCCACCCTGTGCCCCGCTTGCGCTTTGCATAGCCCCTTCATTGCTACCGAGTTCGGTTCTGCGAATTTGAGCCACATTTGCCATACCCGCTGTCATAACCGCAGCGAACTCAAGCCATCGCAATCCCGGCGGGCTTTCACTAAGCGCCCTGTTTGCCCCTGCAAGGGTGTCAATAATCGCCTGAGCAATACGAACCTCTTTCATATCTCCGAAAGCCGTTACCATCAGGTTGTTGGAAATATCAGTGAAGTGGTCAATCATTTGCAGGCGTTCTTGCTGCTCTCGCTGTTGAATTTGAGTCTTTGCCTGCTGAAACTGCTCTTCAAATACAAGCATGGACTGTTGATGAGCGAGTTGACGAGCTTCTTCTTGACTAAATCCCTTTTCATCGAACTCAGCCTTTAATTCATTCTTTCGCTGTTCAAACTCCACCTCAAGGCGAATCATTTCACGGTGAGCATCAGAGCGAACGTTCTGCATAAGTGCATTACGCATCATTTCTTGCTCTTGCTCCTGTTTGGCGATTTGCTGACGAATATTCAATCTTTCGTCGCGCCGTTCGCGTTCAATATCCCGAACCTCCATTTCAGACTCAAAAAGGATGGCTCTTCGTTGTTGCTCATTTCGTTGTATTAAGGCATTTCGTTCTCGTAAAAACTGCTCCTGAGATCGCAAATGAGCCTTTCTCCAAGCCTCTTCTTCGCTATCACCTTGATTGCGGAACTTCTCTGCCAGCTTAATCCGTGTTTCAAAACTTTCTTCTCGCGCCTCTTCTAAATCTTCGCGGAACTCCTCATCAACTTTAGCGATTTCACGACGAAACTCGGCTTCAATAGCCTGCTCTTCTCGGCCAAACTCTCTCAGCAAGTCGATTCTGCGTTGAAGCATGGCCTCGTCAAGCATAGCCCGACCTTCTTCGCGGGCCTGATCTATTCGCGCTCTTGATGCCTTTTCTCGCTCCCGAACCTCATCCTGAATAGCGCGAATGTTGCTACGTATTCTTTCGGTTTCAGTTCGCTTCTGATTGATAATAGATTGTCGCCTTCGGGTAAGCTGACGGAGTTGCATCTGCTCTTGTCCTCGAAGTCGAATGACCTCGGCTCTCGCCTCCTGAACAGCCTCATCGTCACTACGTTCATTTCTTGCAAGACCGGCCCGTTGCTCGGCGATGCGTCGCTCCTCTTCGGCCTGCTCAATTTGAATCTGCATCATTTCACGAGTCGCCTCTTGCGCTCGCTCCATCATCTCGATACGCTCTTCGTGGGAGTTCGTTTCGTCCTCGGCGGCTCTTCTGAGATTGGAAACCTCTGTCTCTAATTCAGCGAGAATAGTTATGCTTTCAATTCTCGCCTCGTCAAGTCGAACCTGAGCGTCAGCAAGCTCTCCGGCAATACGAATCGAATCCCGCATGGACTGATTGGTTCGCTCGTTAAACCCGAACAATGCGCCAATTCCATCTTTGATATTCCCCCAAACAGCGCCAAGTTGCGCCCATCGCTTTGCTACTTGGTCGATAATAGGTTGCATGGTGCTTAATGCCGTGATAAGCGTACCGAGGGCAACAACAATAGCGCCAATACCCGTTGCAAGCATCGCAACTCGTAGTGCGCCCCAGGAGGCAATCTTCGCTTTCAGTAACGGGATGGAGCGCTGAATGGTGGTATTCACCGAGTTAATCCGACCTGCGATTGGGCCAAGCGGGCCTTGAAAAGCGGCCACGGCAGAAGCGGCGGTACTCATCGCCTCAGAGTAGTTACCTACGTTTCGCCTGTGGTCGCCCATCTCGGCGTCAAACTCTTTAAGAGCTTTATTGTTCTTCGCCCACTGTTCTTTCAGGCTATCAAGACGACCCGTTGTATCATCAAACGGGATATTCTTCATTTCAGCGGCGAGATTGCGGTTCTCTGCGGAAATCTCGTTGTAGGTCTTGGCTTGCCCTTCACCGGCTTGCGAGGCGGCGATAACCGCCTTCTCTGTGTCTCTGTACTCTTTTCGGGTAGCCTTTAACGCCGTTCGGGTTTCTGCTTCTTGCTGGCGTTGCTGTTGTGATATTTCAACATCGCCTTTTTTTGCCTCCCGAATCTCTTTGAGCGTACCTTTGTAATCGTCAATCTGAGTCTGCAACTCAATAAGGCGTTCAATACCCTCGGCGGTGGATTCGTTCATCTCACGGATAGCCTCAGCAAACTCCGTGGTGGCCTCAGCGCCCTCTCCTTCTCCAATCTTCTGCGCCTTCTCCTCCATGTCCTTTAAGGACTTTGCCATCTCGGAAAACGATGCAGGGTCTTTCTCAAGTTTTACTCTGTAAATTAGCTCATCGTTACCGGCCATGATAGTCCTTTTTCGGTGAATACTCGTAGCACTTCATCGACACATACGCTTCGGCAATATCCTCAGCGGTGTTATCAAATACGTCACGGGCTTTCGAGGGATTGAAATTTGCAAGTATAAGGCTATAATACCAATAAACCCCTACATCTTCAATCCATTCCTTTTTCGTCTGTGGCGGGTCAGGAGCGTCGCCATCATCATCTGAAAAGCTGAATGAGATAGCGAAATAATGGTCTGCCTTTTCTACAGAAAGAACTCTTGATTCAAAAAAAAAGTCTGAGTCTTAGCCAAAAGCGTGTACTCAAAGTTCTTGTCGGCAAAAAATTCCCTTGTGAAAAAGTTCTCTTTGGCATCCCAGTGGTCGTGATTCAAATGGATAGGCTGACCATCTTTACCGGTTCGTGGCTTCGGCTCCCACATGATTCGTGCCTTTTTATACCAAAATTCAGCTTTCTTTTCCCGTGGCATATCGTCAAACTTCGCATCTTCTCCGTTCTCCTTGATGAACTCCTCAACGTACTTGTCGATTTGCTCATTAACCTTCATCAATCGCTCATATCGAGCTTCTGTGTACGGTATAAGGCGAACTTCAACGCCATTTACTTCTATTGCTTCCCGAATATCAAGTGTCTGCATTTCTGATTTTGTTTTTTAAATTGCAATTAATTTGAATAACTGCTTGAATTTGTTCGTAGCGCAGGGCGGGTGAAGCTCCACTCACCATCATCGCTTGCGGTCGCCTCGTTGCGAGTGCTAATCCACTGAACGTAAACCGTTCCTTCCGGGGCGGTCGCCTCATGTGAACGCCTCCCCGATGCGATGTAGTCATTAACGGATTCGGAAATTGTCGCCTTATCACCGTCCAAAAACCGAACGCCAATATTAAACCGAACCGTGGCATTAGAAAAGTCAGCCGAAGCGATTAACGATGCACCCTCGAAAGGGAATAGAATTGGCTCGTGCGCCACGCCATCGCCTTCATCGTCTGTTGCTACCGTCTGCACCTCATCGGACTCCGTAGCGGTGACTGAGGCGTCTGCAATAAAGCCTGATACCAACTCACCATCACCCGATTCG
>PWMT01000143.1 GCA_003558085.1 Methanobacteriaceae archaeon | reverse complement strand
TATTTTTAGGTGTTCCGTGGATGTCCACGAATTGAAGACGTACAAATTTAACATTGTATTCTTCCATATCTTGAATAATTTCTCCTATTTTATCTGACATTATATAATCCTCCGTAAATTATGATTAATTTACAGATATCTTCGCCGGAAAGATGTTTCCTTTTACTGGTATATAAATGTTTTTAATGCAATCCTTTTTCATACTAAGTTAATTCAGATTTATTCATTATTTAAACAGTTTAAGCATTTTTATTAAGCTTTAAAACTATAAAATACCTCTTTTTTAATATTAAATCGTTTACTTATTTGAAATGGGTCTTAAATAATATAAGATTTTATTAAATTAAATTAATTTATAAATTTCCAGATTTCTTTTTTATTTTATAAGTTTTCCATAATTACCTAACATTTTAGTTAGTTTTAAAACATCAATATTTTCATATATTTACAACTAACTGATTAGTCTTAGCGCTCATATTTGTAAAAATATAATTCTAAATCGAAACTTTTATATACGATGTTCAACTTTTTTATCTTATCGGAATAAGGATTCCGGTATCCTATGGTGGGTAAAGTCCCAATTTTACAAAGTAAAAAAAATACTTAAATTATAATTACGGAGGTTTAAGATGGCAACAGCAGAAATCATTGGTACTGCGACGGATGTAAATTCAATTTTAGCCGCTCTCAATACCATTGCTAATTCTAGCGACGTACTCTTCTTAGTAATATTCGGGGCCCTAGTGTTTATGATGCAGTGGGGATTCCTTATGCTAGAAGGCGGACAAGTTAGAAAAAAGAACGTAAATAATGTAATGATGAAAAACGTGGCTGACTGGCTGATTGGATGTATAAGCTTTCTATTTGTAGGTTATATTCTCACTACATCTTTGGATATATCTGCCTTTATAGCCTGGTGGAGAAATATATTTGGTACCGCCACATTTTTAGTAGATAATGGTATAGAACTTGCAACTTGGTTTTTTGGTTTAGTATTTGCTGCTACTGCGGCAACTTTAGCTTCCGGCGGAGTTGCAGAAAGAATGAAACTTAAATCTTATTTAATAGCATCTGCAATTATTACCGGACTATTATATCCTTTATTCGTATATATTGGGCCATGGGGATCTGAATTACTGGTTTTCCATGATTATGCAGGAAGTATCATAGTTCATGCTTTAGGCGGGTTCCTAGCCTTGGGATTAATAATAGCATTAGGCCCACGTATTGGAAGATATGTTAATGGAAAACCAATACCTATGCCTGGACACAGTATTCCTATGGCAATGTCAGGAGCATTCATTTTAGCTGTAGGCTGGTTTGGTTTTAATGTTGGTAGTTCACTAGCAGTAGGTGAAATATCAGGTTTAGTAGTGGCCACCACCACGTTAGCTATGGCCGGAGGGGGATTGGGAGCACTAATTGCATCTAATAAGGATGTATTGTTCACTCCTAATGGTCTAGTAGCTGGTTTGGTCGCAATATGTGCAGGTACAGATATAGTAAGTCCCATATCTGCTTTGATAATCGGTGTTATAGCTGGAATTCAAGTACCAATAGTCTTCAAATTCCTCGAAAAAAGGGGTATTGACGATGTTTGTGGTGTGGTTTCGGTGCATGGTACTGCTGGAGTATTAGGTGCAATTTGTGCCGGTATATTCGGTTCAAGCCTTCTAGGTGGAAGTGGAGACGTGAGTTTAGTAAATCAGTTAATAGCTGTAGTGGTGGTAGTATTGTATGGAACAGGTTTCGGATTACTGCTAGGTAAAGTGATAGGTTATATAACTGATGGTATAAGAGTAACTCCTGAAGAAGAAAAGCTAGGTTTGGATTTAGCTGAACATCGTCTTTCAGCTTATCCTGAAGAAGATTAGAATAAGGAGGTGAATGAGTGAAAGAAGTAGTTGCCATTATAAGGCCAGAAAAATTACACATAGTAAAAGATGCTCTTGAAGAAGCTGGATGTTTAGGAATTACTGTTAGCGAAGTAAAAGGTAGAGGTAGACAATTAGGTGTAACCGAAAGGTACCGTGGAACTAAATATAAAGTGGACTTGTTACCTAAAACTAAACTGGAAATAGTAATTAACGATGAGCATCTAGAAACAGTAATCAAAGTAATAGTAGACAACGCCCAAACCGGAGATATAGGTGATGGAAAAATATTCATATTTAATATTGAAGATGTTGTCCGTATAAGAACTAATGAAAGAGGAAAAACAGCAGTTTAAACATGGTTTGTTAGAATTATAGATTCTAAACAAATCTTTTTTTATTAATTTTTATTTTTTATAATCCACCACGGAAAAGGGTGTTTCTTTTAAAAGGTCAAAAATTAAAACTTTAGGAGATAAAATAGGTTTTCCCATTTTAGTTATCATTTTTAATGCTTCTGATGCTTGCAAACATCCAACAATATTGGCAGTAGGGGCAATCACTGGAGGAATATTTTTACTTAATTTTAAAAGTTCATTAACAACTTCCTTAGATAAATTTTGATCATAGGAAGGCAATCCAAATAATTCCTCATATGGTGGGGTTTTTGTTGTAAAAATAGATATTTGTCCCATAGTTCCATGTATAGCTCCATGAATAAAAGGTATATCTAGTTTTAATGCACATCTACTGACAATAACTCTTGAAATAAGATTATCTAAGGCATCTATTACTAAAGTACTGTCTTTAATAATTTTTTCCACATTAGAAAAGTCTAATTCTTCTTCAATAGCTTTAATCTTTATAAAGGGGTTTATTGATTGGATTATATCTTTAGTAACTTGGGTTTTAGATTTTCCAATGGTGTTAAAACTACTCATTATCTGACGATTAAGATTAGAAAGATCAAAAGAATCTTTATCTACTATTTTAAGGTACCCCACACCCATACGAGCTAACATTTCCAGGGCAGCTCCACCAATTCCACCACAACCAATAACCGTTATATTAGCATTTTTAAGTTTTAACTGCTGGCTTTTACTTAAAACACCCATCTGTCGAGATACCATTTCCCAGTAAGCCTTTTTATCATAATTTCGTGGCATTAAAACACCATATTAAATTAGTTAATCATCCCCTAACTCTAACAATCTCTATAATCTATGGATTAATCCTTATTTTTATAAGCTTGGTATGAGTTTACCCATTATGAAAAAATATTTCAAATTTAATAATTATTTTTTTTAATCATTTACAATAATTATAAGATTAAATATCCCTTTTTAACATCTAAAATATTAAAGAAAATATTATAAAATTTTTAATTCAATAATCTAAAGTTTATCTTATGATAAATATAAAATTAAAATGCCGGGAGCGGGATTCGAACCCGCGGCCTCACGGTATCCCAGGAAAAAGTCAGAGCACTACTTAATACCCTATGAGCCGTGCGCTCTAACCAGCTGAGCCACCCCGGCGCGTGACTTATAAAACGTCAGTTTTTATATCATTTAAAGTTTTCTATAGAAAAAGATCTATATTATTTAGATATTAAATCAACATAAAATTGGATAGAAATTAATTTAGTAAAATTAATAATTTAGATATTAAATCAATTAAATAGATAGAATTGGGAAAATTAATAAAATATCATCATTAATCAATAGTTGATAGAGAGATGAGTTAAGCATTTTTTAAATTTAAAAATCAAATTTATTAATTTCACAAATATGATTTTGTTGCAGGTGATTAAATGGATGAACATATCCTGGATGCTATGGGTAAATCTAAAATTATCATAAAAAATGGTAAAGTAGTAGAAGTAACCCCACCCAAAATCAAGTACTGTCCTTTATTTTCCAAATATCGGGGAATTGAAGAATTAAATCCCAAAACCATA
>PWMT01000058.1 GCA_003558085.1 Methanobacteriaceae archaeon | reverse complement strand
GCGGATATTTATTTTCTTTTTCTATTTTTAAAAAAGTTACAATTCCTAAAATTCCACCTAAAATAAGAATTCTCCCGGAAAGAGTGTAAATGGTAGTAAATCCATAAAGTAGAATAATAACTGATGGAAGATATATTAAGGTACCTTTTACATCAAAACTTTCTCCAGGGGATCCTATCCAATCTTTTTTAACTTTTAAAAATAGAATGGTTAGCATGATTAAACCCAAAGGAATATTGAAGAGAAATATGCTTCTCCATCCTAAGTTTTGGGTTAAAAAACCACCTAACAATGGTCCTAAAAAGAGACCTAAATAAACTGAAGTGACATATATCCCAAAAGATTCTCCCCGGGACCCCATGGGGAAAACAGAACTTAAGATTGCCACTCCAGTTGCAAATATCATAGAACATCCTAATCCCTGCAGGAAACTGAAGAAGAGTAAAAAATATGCTGAGGGAGCAGTAGCAGCTAATAAAGAGGCGAGAGTAAAAATGATAACTCCCGTAGTGAAAATCTTTTTTCTACCAAAAAGATCCCCTAATCGGCCGAAAGGAAGTATGAATGCAGCATTAGCCAATATGAAAGCAGTGGGTATCCAGTTTAAAACAACCAGATCTACGGCAAAATCTCTACCGATGGTGGGTAGAGAAACATTTAAGGACGACCCCATATAAGGGATTAAAAAGGCACCTAAAGTAACCGCAATCAAAATAAATAAGGAACTTTTCTCATCCAGCACACGGGCCATATTAATCCCCCAGTTTAAATTATTTTTTTCTGTCTGGAGGGACAGAAATAGGTGGTGCGTCCTCCCACTTTAATGATTTGAATTTCCCCCCATTCAGGACATTCTCCTCCTTTATAGCGGTGCGCTAACAAATAATCATCTGGAAAATTTTGCAGCTGATCCTGCACTGCAATGGCTTTTTGAAGAACCATTATCATGTTTTCATATAACTGCTTTAAATCAGCAGTTTTAAGATGGCAAGCCTTAGTCAAAGGGTGTAACCTACTCTGGTATAATATTTCATCAGCATATAAGTTACCTATACCTGCAATAAACTTCTGATTCATCAATAAAGGCTTAATAGCTCCTTTTTTATTTTTAAATAATTTATGAAATGTTTTATAATCCAAGCGCAGGGCGTCAGGACCTAAATTTTGTTGTTTTATAAATTGATTCCTGTTAAAGGTGATACCTATTTTACCAAATTTTCTAGGATCAATAAAGGACATAATTTTTCCATTATTAAAGATAAAAGATACTCTTTGATGTTTATGGGGAGGATCATCTACCTGATGGTAGCTTAAAAAACCAGTCATCCCAAAATGTAAAATAAGATAAGATTTTCTATTAAAAGATGAAAAAAGATACTTACCATAACGGAAATTGGAAATAAATCTCTGATTTTTTAAAATAGATTTAAAATCCTTAGAACTAATATCCCATAACATTTCAGGATTAAATACGTTAACTTCTTCAATGCTTTGATTTAAGCCATAAGCATCAAAATAATTTTTGAATATTTCCACACTAGGTAGTTCAGGCATTGCAATCCCTTAGGAGTATAGGCTAAGATATTAAGCTTTAGGTTGATAAATAATAGAAAATCATAATTAAATTTTTATGATTAATCAACTATCTATTAATTATGAATTGTGAATATTGTTATAAACTAGAGGAGTATAACTTTGGTGATCTATTATTTGAGAGTAGCTATTGGATTGTGTTTTTAGCTCCTAACCAGAGTAACCTGGGCACTTGTGTCATTGCCTTAAAAAGAAAAGCAAGATATTTAAGTGAAGTAAATCAGAAAGAATGGTCCGATTTTATTAAAATTGTAAACAAATTAGAAAACTCTTTAAAAACTGCTTTCAAGGCCACTATGTTTAATTGGGGCACGTTAATGAATACTTTTTACCTGGAAGATACACCAGATCCCCACATGCACTGGCATTTTATACCCCGCTATGATCATGAAGTAAAGTTTGAAGGAGAAATCTTTGAGGATCCCTTTTTTGGTTATATGAGACCTCGACCTCCAAAAAAAATTTCCAAGACTATTCGAGTGAAGATTATAGAAAAATTAAGAGATAATCTTTAAAAATTCAGATAAAATAATTAATCAGATATATAGATTAAATCCGGGTATTATATTCCACTTCAGCAAAACTAATCTCAAATTTAGTACCTGAATCTCTAATTAAATTTATATTACCATTTATCTGTTCAGTTAAGCTAACCACTAATCTTAAACCTAAAGTGCCAGTTTTTTCTAAATCAACATTTTCTGGTAATCCTATACCATTATCAGCAACTTCTAATAGGAAATTATTATTTTCAATGTTAAGAGTGATACTTATTTCTCCTCCACTACCTGGTGGAAATGCATATTTTAAGGAATTACTTACCAGTTCATTGACAATCAACCCACAGGGAATAGCAGTATCCATTCCCAGCATTAAATCTTCAACTTCCAGATTTAATTTAATTAGATTCGGATCTATAGAATAATATTGGAATAAATAATTCATTAAACTAGATAGGTACTCCTTAAAATCTACATGGGCAAAATCAGGAGATTGATAAAGTTTTTCATGTATTATGGCCATTGATTTAACTCTACTTTGACTATCTCTAAATAATTCAAGATCATCCTCATCTTTAATGTACCTACTTTGTAAGTTAAGTAAACTGGAAATTATTTGCAGGTTATTTTTAACCCGGTGATGAATTTCTCTTAAAAGCACTTCTTTTTCCTTTAAAGAAATTTTAATTTTTTCCTGGGCTGTGATTAAATCCTGAACATCACTACCAATACATACAATAGCTATTATATTAGAATTTTCATCCATTATAGGGGATAAGGATAAAATAACCGGTATAATATTGCCCTTTACAGTTTTAATCCGTGATTCAAGATTAATAACAGAAGTAGGATATGAAAAACTAATCTCATTTTCTTTAAATAAGTGAGGAATGTCCTTTTCCTGATAAAAAATTTTTTCCACTGGTTCGCCTACCAATTCCTGTTCATCATATCCTAGAATATCTGCGGTGGATTTATTAATGTTTAAAATATTTTTATTTTCATCTACCAGTAATAGGAAATTGGACATGGTGGAAACTATTTTATCAGCTACCAAAGCGGAAGTGATGGCAGGGAACTTATGTTTCCATATTCCATAACTGATAAAGGCAATACCCACGGTAGACATGGTCATGGTCATTTCAGGTACTCTAACGGTGGTGACCGGTAGGATTAGGTCAGTTAGTACACTAATTAGTAAAGGCAAATACAGTCCAGAGAAAAAATATTTGGCTTGGAGTTTTTTCATATGTTTTGATCTTAAATAATAAACAAAACAAAGAGCTCCTGCTAAAAAAGCTGCAATAATGGTCCATATGCTCATCAATTTAAATAATATTAGATTTTTTGGGAATTCAAAAGTCCATCCCCAATATTCTTGTGATGCACCACCAATTAGTAAGTCACTATTAAATCCTAGTAAAAATATGAATAAAGCAGGTAGATATATAATTAAATAAATAGCTTTATTTTTTAACCAGTGATTTTTGGTAAAAATTATTGAAATATGTAAAAGTAAAGAAGGCACAAAAGGCCATAGGGTACTCAGATTTAACCAAAAATAAGCTTTTTCTAAGGTAGCTGCTTGCCTATATTGAAATTCTATAAAAGACAAAAATCCTACAAAAAAGCAAAGTATCGCAACCCAGCGATTTAATTGACTTTTATTATTCTTATGATAAATGAAATTACCTAGGAAAATGCATATTAAAAATGCTAAAAGTGAAATGAATGCATAAAAATTCATTATTAGGTCCCCAGGACAACTAAATCAAATAATATTTTTATTAACATATCATTTAATATCTCCTATAGATATGAATATTAAATAAATTTTATATTGAATTTATGTGAAATTTATAATTAATTTATGTATTATTTATGTGTTATAATTATATTAACGATTCTAATATAAATAAATACATAATAAAGTTTATAGTAGGATTTCATTCTCATATTATTAGCTATCATGATTACAAAACAATTTTGGAGGGGGTGATATGATAGCACTTACTATAAATATTCAAGACTTATTTTTAAAGGATATAGATATTCAAAAAGAGATCCTTTATGGTGGATATTTGCCTGCTTTGGTAGCACCTTCATTGGTAATAACTGTTTCCATTCTATCTGGATTAAAAATAAATATTCCCATCCTAATAATAGCTTACTTGATACCTCTTATTGTTTATAGCTATGACTATTATCAAAATTTGGATAATGATCAAAGTACTAATTTGGAAAGAACTTCTCACCTTAGAAAGAAAGCTGATTTCTATCCTTATATTCTCTTTAGCTATCTTAGTATCTTATTGGTTCTTTTGATATTATTTGCTAACCTTTATCTAATTGCATTCATATTTTTATTAATCATATCTGGTATTTTATATGAAATTTCTATAAAGAGAATTACTCGAGAAATAACGGCCTTTAAAAATTATTATACCGCATTAACTTGGGCAGCTGCGGGGACATTATTTCCGGTTCTTTATAATGCCAATCCTATCCAAATGAGTCATATTATATTAATGACATTCATTTTTCTAAAATGCTTGTTAAATGTAATTTTCTTTGATCTAAAAGATATTAAATCAGATAAAAATCAGAATTTAAGAACCTTACCAGTTTTACTAGGAAAGAAAAAAACATTGGAGCTATTAAAGTATTTGAACCTCTTTTCATTAATTCCTTTATTTATAGGGATATCCCTTGGAATTATACCTAATTTTGCTATAATACTGACATTTTTTTACTTTTATACTATTTATTATTTAGAAAAATCTCAAAATATACCTGAAAATGATTTAGGGTATATATCATCTACTTTAGCGGATTTTGAATTTATTTTATGGCCCTTAATGGTTTTTTTAGCTGGAAGATTAATACCATTTTAGTTAATCAGGGAAACATAAACTTAATCACCCAATAAGCGTTCTCTAAACTCTTTCCGATGACGTTTTTCTTCATCAATTATATGTTTTAAAACACCCACGACTTCGGGATCATCTATAATTTCTACTTGGCGTGAGTATTCATCTATACCTTCAGTTTCTTTTTGAATTTGAATTTCTAATTGGGTTTTCAGATCATCTTCATCAAAATTCAGTTCTCTATGTTCCATGGTGGGTTTACCACCCCTTTTTACAATCAAATCAGCCAGCCACCACATATGTCTCATTTCATCCACAGATATGGCTTCTGTAAGTCGGCTAGCTTCACAATCCTCCATGATAAAAGCATTATAAGCATAAATCATAGTTGCTTCTAATTCATGTACAAAATCAATGTTTAATAATCTAATAATTTCTTCCGGGTCCAAGAAAAAAACCTCCTTTAGAGAATATTGATATTAAGTATTTAAGGTTATAAGATATTTTTTCAAATAATATTTTAAGAGATTTAAATTAGTATCCCCGCTTTATTAGTCACAATTCCATCCACTCCTATGCTTTTTAATGCTTTTAATTCATAAGAATAGTCTATTACCCAGGGATATATTTTAATCTGATTTTGATGAGCTTGATCCACCATCTTAGTATCAACATAATTTTTATGGGGAAATATATATTCACATTTACAATTTAAAGCTAATTCATGGGTTTTAACTGGCCTAGAACTGAAAATAACTCCTGTTTTTAATTCAGATTCCCTTTCCTTAATCTTTAATAGCTGATCATGATAGAAGGAGGCAATCATGATTTTTTCTAAATCATAATCCTGCAGATGATTTAAAATAATGTTAATGGAGCTAGGTACTTTTAATTCCAGTACTAAAGGGACTTCAGCATTTACCACTGATAATACCTCTTTTAAGTGAGGAATAGACTCCCCAGAATCGGTATCAAATTGCTTAATTTCTGCTAAATTAATATCGTTTACCTTACCTTGGCCATTGGTGGTCCTATCCACAGTATGATCATGAATAATAACTGGATGAGAATCTTTAGTTATTCTTATATCCACTTCTATCCAGTCTGCATTCAACTCCATAGCTTTTTGAATAGATTTAAGAGTATTTTCTCCATAAAGAAAAGAAGCGCCTCTATGGGCTATTATTTTCATTGGAAGACCCCTGCAATTTTATTAATCATATTTCATATTTTTTCATAAATTCATCTAAATCTTCCACTTCCAGATATAGTAACTCTTCAACTGGATTTTCTTGTGAGTGTTTTATTTCATTTAAATCCTGATCATTAATTATCTTTTTATCCATTAAAATCGCTAGCAGTGCCTCTAGGCCATTTTTATTAGAAGAAGATACTTTTTCCAGGTTGTCGATTTCGACTTTAAATCCTGGGAATTGTTTATAATTATTAACTTTATCTTCAATCATGGATAAAGCACATTTTATCTCTTTATTATTATTTTTAGACCATATTAATTTGTTAAATCTCATTTTTTTAGGTTTAGAAGATATTCCTTCTCTTTTAACCTCAGAATAACCTTGTCGATATAAATCAGTCAGATAATCCCACTGCTTTTCATTTAAATTAAATCGGGTTTTAATTATTAAAATGTCTTGAACATACTTAACTTTTTCCTGGTAAAGTTGGGGTTTAATTTCAAGCTCATTGAGGTGTAGAGTGGAAATTTCCAGATTTTCTATTTCTTCTAGGTGGAAGATGTAGCGCACCACTGGATTACCCTCTGTATAATAATGATAAGAGTCAATGACTTTCCATTTTTTCCCATCATCCATAGAAGTAACAGTTTTTGGTATTTGCAGTGGATTATAGACTTGAAAATGTATTTTAAACCTATTAAGTTGGCTATCGGAGTGTTTGGATAAAAAAGTTTCTTTTTTTTCAACTTCAACTTTAACTTCATGACCAGATACCTTGAAAAGCATAAAATAACCCCTTTCTATAATTAATCCTATATGATTATTTATTTTCAATAAATAATAAAATTAATTATCAGTCTAATTTATGTTAATAAAAATTTTATAAATAACTAGTAAGAAAACTACACATTCCTTATTTATTATTTAAAACCTGTAGAATAACTAATTTTAGATAATTTTAAACCATAAAAAAAATCAGGGTATTTGAATTAAATTCATGAAAGAAGTAAGGATGATGGATTGCAAAATCCAATAGAAATTCGTCAGCGGTTTAACCAGAAAAAAGTATACTAATCTCGGTAGTCCTTAAAAATTTTAAGAACCTTATTGTAAGTTCAGCTTAAAGTAATATCTATCATCCTTTGCACTGCTTTCTCTGCTTTTCTAGCAATATCTTCCGGAACAGTTACTAGGTATTTTTCCTCTAATAAGGAGTTTTTCACTTTTTCCAGAGTATGTAATTTCATGGTTTCACATATGGCTTCCTCAAAGAGGGGTACGAGGTTTTTTCCAGGATGCTCTATATTAATACGTGTAGTCATATCTAGTTCTGTTCCTAAAATAAAATCTTTTTTAGGAGATTCTCCCACACGTTTAAGCATTCCCCCGGTACCTAAAACCTTATCACTTAGTTCTTGAACTTCTATATCACATTCAGGATGTACTAAGATCTCTGCATCTGGATATTTTTCTTTTTTATAGATTATGTCAGCGGGAGTGAACATTTTATGCACGTAACAGTGACCTTCTTCAGGTATGGGTATTATTTCTTTGTTAGTTTGCTGGGCTACAAATTCAGCTAAATTTTTATCTGGTCCAAAGAGTATGAGATCTTCCTTTAAACTTTCCACTATCTTTACTGCATTGGCAGAAGTACATATTACATCTGCTTCGGCTTTAGCTTCAGCTAAGGTGTTAACATATAAAACGACGGCAGCATTAGGATACCTTTTTTTATATTCTCGGATTTCCTCTGCAGAAAGCATGTGGGCCATAGGACATTCTGCATCCTGATCAGGTATTAAAATTTTTTTATGGGGATTGAGTATTACCGCGGTTTCTGCCATGAAATCAACGCCACAGAAGACTACTATTTCTTTATCTTGGATCTGTGATGTTTTAATACAAAGTTCTAAGGAGTCACCTAAAAAATCGGCAATTTCTTGTATTTCTCTAGGCTGATAATTATGAGCAAGTATTATCGCATTTTTTTCTTTTTTAAGATCTATTATTTCTTCTTGTAATTTATTCAGCATATTATCCCCTTATCTAATATCCCTAGCTAAGCTAGAGGATAAACAATTGATAAAAAAATTTAGTAAGAAGTATATTATTTAATATAATATTTTTTATTTAAATCTTATAAAAATATTTCAATAAAATATTAGGATAGGGTAGGTTTACTTTTATTTTTTTATACTCTTATTTAATTGTCTCAGGTTCAAGCACTTAATAAGGGTTTTAATGCGGAGTGAATTATATTTATTATGCCTAATTCGTCCATAGCCGGGCCAAAGGCATTATATATTTGCCCGAATTCCGTTCTTATCATACCCCTAAAAGCGTTATACCCCATTACTTTACCATAGTTGTCAGTGATAGCCGTAATAAGTTGGTTTAAATCTTCAATAAATTTTTCAGACCGGTTTTCTGTAGGATATTTATCTAAATTTTCCCTAATTTTTTCAAATTCAATTACAGAATTATTTTTAACATCCACTCCAGCTAAAAGTTGAGGTAACTCCTTGTAGGGTAAGGATTTTTTCAACATCCCCCGTGCTGGTGCTACCCCCATAATTTTACTGGCACCAATAGACATGGCGCGCATAATATATTCATAGATATCTATAATTAAATCACATCTTTCCTTTAAATCATCAGGTACTTCTACATCTTGAGGTAGTTCTGGAAATGCGATGGGGGGTTGAATAATAGGTAAATCACGAGTCACTTCTTTATCCTTGACTTTAGTTACCTCTTTTTTAGAAGCTTTTTCCACATCTCCAATAATCTCCACTTCACTATCCGGTAATAGCTTTCCTGCAATCTTATTTTCATTCAAGTCTACTTTCTGGTCATCTGGTCTTACCTTTAATTGGGTGGTTTTCCATTTTTCCTTATTTTTATTTAACATTTCTTTTTCTAATTTTAATCTAGCTTCTTCTTGCCGGTTATGGGGTGTTGATGAACTAAATTCTTCCTTTTCCAGGGAAATTGTAGAAATAGGCGCATTACTTTTTGCTAAATTTTCCTCAGCATCTCTCTTAAGTGCAGCGGAAGTAATTTTTTCCTCAGATATCATTTTTACTCCCATGGCTTTTATTTCAGGAATATTATTAATTTTATGGGCTGCTTTTTTAGAAGATAACATTACAGCTCCAATATTAGCATTGGCATTAGTTAAAACTACTAAATGGCCTTTCTTTAAATTTAAAAATAGTGCTTTTCCCTGTAAAGATTCCAGGAGTATTCTTTCACCTTCACCTTGCCGGGTATGTTTAAGTAGTTTTAAAGACGAATTACTGATTATATTGGCCATTGATCCAAAAAGAGATAGTTCTTTTGATTTAAGATTAGTGTAAAATACTTCTCCTGAATTATTTACGACTAAGGAAGCTTCTACACCATCAATTTTTTCCAGATTAGCTAATTCTAGTTCTAATTTATTTCTTAAACTGGAATCATCCATTTTAAAACTCCTTATTATATAGATTTATTTTACTATTCATTTTTTAATGTGTTATGCATAATTGTCTGAACTAATTTATTACTGGTTAAGCTAAGATATGTTGAATTATTTAATAGGGTTATGATATTTATTTAATTCATTTAATGTGGTAATATATTAATTAAAGGGCAGGATAGTAATAATTCTGATTTATATACTATCAATGCTATCATTAAATATTAGAAGTGGATACTAATCTACAGTGTGTTATCCATGCTGCATCTTTTCTTCCAGGCGGATAACATGTAATTAACATTAATCGAGCTTCACCATCCTGAGCAAATTGGATCGGATTGGTTTTATAGTCCCAGCGGATATCTGCGCCATTAGACACCACTTGGTAGACATACTCCCTTGAGACTACCATGTCTTGAATTATAACTTCATCTCCCACTCTTAAATTCCCTATATTTCTGAAAGGTCCCGAATAACTAGTCCTATGCCCTAAAAGTCCGCAATGACCATCCATTCCAGGCATAACACTTTCAGGATAATGATAGACTGAATCATATGCATTGACCGTATCAGTTCTAATCCAGACTTCCAGATCTAATCGAGGTATGATTATTTTCCCTAAATTGGTGGCGCCTCCAGATTGTAAATTAACATTACTAACTTCTGGTTCTAATAAATTCCTAGGAGCGCTTTTATAATGTTCTAGGCGAGCTTGGGTGTCTCTTAAATTTTGATATTGACTATAAGCTGCAATTGTTATGTTAAATGATAAAATTAAACATATTAAGATTATGATTGAAGAAATTAATTTTGAATTATTCATTTTTCTCTCCTAGGATTTTTTTGATTTCTTCCGCCATTAAAGAACGATAAGGGGCTATTTGCCATAAATCAGAAGTCCATGCAGTGACTAATAACTTTACACCCACATCAGAAAGTTCTTTTATCATTATTTCTGGTTTAGTATCAGTTAATACCCAGGGAAAAGTTGAGATTTTCTCTTTAATTTCATCAGAAAATTTTTCCAGGTCCACCTGGTAGGATAGGGTGACATTTAGATCCACTCTTCTACGGTCCATGTAGGTGTAATTAGAATATGGATTTTTTGAAAATAAAGAATTGGGGATAGTAATAACACTATTATTAGGATTGGTAATAGTAGTTGTCCTAAATCCAACTTTAGTTACTTTACCCTTATTATTATTTATTTCTATGGTATCTCCTACTTTAAAACTTTTATCTATGAGAATTATTATTCCGGATATAAAATTAGAAATAGTATCCCGAGAGGCGAAGCCCACCGCTATCCCCACTATACCCAGACTCACAGCTATGGCGGTGATATCGATACCCATCTCTTTTAAAATAATAGTAAAAGCCAATATGCTGATACCATATTTAATAATATCTTGTAAAATCTGTACTAAGGTTAAATCCAAATCCCATTTCTTCCCAAGTTTTTTAATTAAGAAAGAAAATGATTTAATAATGATAATGGAAAGGGAGATGATTATTATAACTACGATTAAGTCTCTGAATAAACCAGTAATAACCATCTATTTCACCTTTATCACCATCAGGTCTTCGGCCACCACAGAATTTTTAAAGATTTCTCTAGCAGAATTTTCCAGTTCTAAGGATTTTTTGTAACGGGTACTGATATGGGTTAAAAACAATTTTTTAACCTTAGCTTTTTTAGCCACAGTGGCTGCATCATAAGAGGTAGAATGTAGGGTTTCTTTTGCTTTATCTGCATTATCAGCCTGGAAGGTAGATTCATGAATTAATATATCAGCATCTTTGGCTAGATCTATTAAACCATCGGTTGGGCTGGTGTCGCCAGAATAGACTATTTTAATCCCTTTTCGAGGTTTACCAAGAACTTGTTCTGGTTTTATGATTCTACCATTAACTTCCACATTTAAACCTCGATGAAGCTTACCATAATCAGGACCGGGCTTAATTCCCAATGCAACTGCTTTATCTTTTAAAAAGCGCGGTCTTTTCTTCTCCACAATAGAATAAGAATAATTAGGAATGCTATGGTTTGTCTTAACACACTCTATCCGGTAGTCTTCTTCATCGATAATGATTCCGGATTTTATTTCATGTACTTCTATTTCAAATTGGAGATTAAAATAACCAAAATTCATCATGGAATTAATAACAAAGGATGTTCCCGGAGGACCATATACTTTAAGATTTTCGGTTCTCCCTCTAAATCCTAGGGATTGGATGATGCCGGGAATCCCTAGAATATGATCTCCATGTAGATGAGTAATGAATATTTTATTGATTTTCATGGGACTAAGTTTCAGTTTAACCATCTGTCTCTGGGTTCCTTCACCACAATCAAATAGAAAAACTTCTCCAAAGGCTTTCAGAGCTATGGCTGAGTGATTGCGAAATTTGGAAGGTATTGCTGAAGCCGTGCCTAAAAATATTAGTTCCATATTAGATTCCTAAACTAGTTATTTAGAAAATTTTCAGTGTACTTGAATTATTATGAGTTACTTTTTAATTTAAATAAGTTCTATAAATCATTTTTACCATAAATTTATAACTTCTGCTTTATATACTCTTTAAGGCGATATTATGAAAAATACGCTTAGACAGATGATTAATGATGATGTGGGATTTGAGGATATTACTACCAATGCACTATTTTCTCCTGGAATTAAAGCTTGTGCGGAAATAGTAGCTCGTGAAAGTGGAATAATAGCTGGTATTGAAGTTGCAGAAATTATTTTTGAAGATTTTAATTTGAAATGCTCCAAAGGGAAGTATGATGGAGATTACATATCTAAAGGAGATTCTATATTACTTTTAGAGGGTAATGCACGTTCTATTTTAACTTTAGAGCGCACAGTACTAAATTTGATGATGAAAATGAGTGGAATTGCTACTGTAACTTCTAAAATGGTTAAAAAAGCTAGATCAGTTAATAAAAAGATTAAAATTGCTGGTACTCGTAAAACAACACCCGGAATGCAGTTTTTTGAAAAATCTGCTATTAAGTTTGGTGGTGGGGATTCCCATCGATTCCGCTTAGATGATTGTGTGCTGATTAAAGATAACCATATTGCTATTATAGGGGATATATCTTTAGCCATTAAAAAAGTCCGGCAAAATGTCAGTTTTAGTAAAAAGATTGAAGTGGAAGTGGAAACTTTAGAAGATGCAGTATTAGCTGCTAAATTAGATGTGGATATTATCATGTTGGATAATATGAATCCCGAACAAATTAAAGAAGTTATTAGTGTATTAGAAGATTCTAATCTAAGGAAAAATGTAATAATCGAAATATCAGGTGGAATTACTCCTGAAAACATTTTAGATTATGCAAAAACAGGTGCAGATGTGATTTCCATGGGTTACATTACTCATTCTGCCGCCAGCATTGATCTTAGTATGGAAATAAAACATTTATTATAATTGAAATTACATACTTTTTAATAGAAGCTAGGGTCATTACCTATAAAAAAATTAAGGGTAATTGTGTTAATTTAGCATATATTTATATAGAATCTAATTCATAATTTAAGCTAGCATACTGGGTCAGGATAAGGTTTTGCTATTTTAATTATAATCTGTAAATTCTCTAACTAGTGAATATAGGATTTATATTACCTGATCTATTGGAATTATTTTATGGAGGCAATTATATGCTGGATAATGATGATTTGCAAGATCAAAAAATAAATAATGATGAGAGTGAAGATATTGAAGAACTACCTGAAGATTTAACTAATGAAGAAATGAAGACTGCTTCAGAAGTATCTGAAGAAGTATCTGAAGAAGGATCTGAAGAAGGATCTGAAGAAGGATCTGAAGAAGGATCTGAAGAAGGATCTGAAGAAGAACAGGAAGATTTGCCTTTTGCTAAGGCAGAAGTGGTTCGTCTGATGAAACAACATCTTGATCGGGACAAAATGATCCGGGAACGAGTAAAGGTGGAAATGAATAAATTCCTGGGTGAAGTTTTAGAAAACGTCTGCATACAATTAAATGAATATCCCTACACCACCATAGAATATGATATGCTTAAAGAATCTATTTATCCTTACAAAAATATAAAAAGAATTAATCAAGAAAAAGAAAGGATTTTAATGCATTTAGAGGCTATTAAAGCAGATTGTAATGCTTTGAGCATGGATGTTAAGAGGACTTTAAAATTGAAAGATGTTGATGATGAAGGAGAATCACAGGAGTTCTATGAACTTCCAGAATAATTTTAATTTAATAAACATTTACTAATTTATTATTAATAATCAATTTCCTCTGGAGATAAGGTGGTATACCCAGTTTTCAATTGCTCAATTTCTTCACTTTTAAGTCTTCTTTTTGCCACTGTATGGTGATTAATAACACTATGTCCCAGAGGGTCTTCTAAGATTAAGTAAACTTTTCTATCTCCCAGTCGAATTTTTTCTATTTCTTTTAAAATCATTTTAGCATTTTCCTGGGCCTGATCTTCTTCAAACATTTTTAAGGCAGATTTCACTGCATTTTCAAATCTTTCCAGGACACCTTCCACATTAGAAACATATCCAATCGATTTAGGTCCAGGTTCAACTTTCAGTCCTAGTTCAGGAATGCTTAAGGTTGCCGATTGAGATTTAACCACCCTAGCATCTAATTTATTAGAATCAATTGTAATAGTGTATTTTACTGGCTCTTTCTGATCCAGGCAGATAACATCAGAGTGCCGGTAACCGCAGGAACTGCATAATAAAATTGTTTCCAAAATCTCTCCAAAATAGGGTATTTCTTCACTACGGGTTATATATTCCATACAATTCTGTTCCTGACAGATGGGACAATCCATTTTCATTTTATTCAATATTCATATCTCCTTTAAAAAAATATATAATTATATATTCTAATCAGACATTGCTTATCTTAACTAAGATATTTTATCCACTTAAAATTAACTAAAATATTTTATCCACTTAAAAACTAATTAAAATCAAATATATGATTGTTAATTAAATTGTTTTTCCCTCAGGGAAATCATTTATTTAACTTTTTTTCTTAAATCTTCCACGTCGCCTTCATAGAGGAAACCCTTTTCTTTTAACTCTTTCTTCATTTTTTCTAGAGTTTCTTTATCAGGAACACAAATTTTGTGACTGTGTATATTCTCAGTAAGATTATATAATCGTTCCAGATCTTGTTTCCGTTCAGGGTTCTTATGCAGCATATCAATAAATCTTTGAGAGTCTTTGGGATCGTATACATTAACCTTTCTACGCAAGGGTTCGGAAAAACCAGGTAAAAAATAAGAAACATCTACAATACGGCCACTGTATTTTCTAATAATAATGTTAATCACTTCTTCTAAATCATCAACCGAATGTTTGAAAAATAGGACTTTACAATTTTCTTTTATGATCGATAGCATTCTGCGTACCGTACATTCAATATCAGTATTATTTATTACCGGTACGTTGGTGGCCTCAGCACGATTGACTAGATGATTATTTATTGTTCTATTTTCTTTAAAGTATTCTAGATGTTTTCCGCCACGTTTGACCTCCATGGCTCGTTTTACAAATCTCTCTTTGTGCAGGTCTTCATCTGCAGTTAAAACAAAAAAATGAATGGAAGCATTCTTTTTAAACTTTTTAGTATTTATAAAGCCGGGTACTAAATGTACTCCTTCAATAACTACATCTTCAAAATCATCCACTGCCCGGTTAATCACGGTTTCAATAGCAGGAATTACAAAAGAGGCATGTTCTTCAAAGCCCTCACTAATTATATTTTCACTATTATCCTCAAACCTATATTTTCTTCTAATGGTAGTATAAGCATCATAAGATGATTTATGTAATGCAGGAGCATATTCTGGCCCTATTATTCCCCTTACAACCTCTCGGATGAAATCGGTTTCCATCAAGTGTTTAATATTTAATTCTTTTGCTAATTCAGATGCAATAGTAGATTTTCCAATACCTGAAGCACTACCCACAAGTATAACATAGGGCTTTTTCAAATCATACTCCCCTTAGATTTCTAATCCTTCCTTGCTTGTATATTGATTTAAGCTAATAAATCTTTTACTCTTTCAGAACTTCTTCTCATCTCTATACGAATAAGACCAAGATTTATCTCTATTTCAGCTATCACCACTAGAATTCCCTCACCAGCATCAATCATTAGTGTTTTTCCCCTGTCTCCTTCTATCATCACTTGTTGTAGAGGTTCATGTTTCATTTCCTCAGCTGATCTTTCAGCAGTACCAAAAACAGCAGATGACATCGCTGCCACAAGCTCAGAATCAATATCGGTTGGTACTTCACTTTCAATAATCAAGCCATCTTTTCCTACTACCAAGGATCCGTTCACTCCGTTTATTCTAGCCAAATCTTTAAGTATTCTTTCAATCATAATCTGCCTCCCTCAACAAATAGATTAATTACCTAAAGTATATATGCTTTAATCATTTATTAAATAAATAAGTAATTAAAGTTTCTATTTAATCTCAACAAATACTAAAGAAGGAGTGGTTCTTTGCTACTAGTATCTTCTATAGAAGAACTTCAAAAACTTAATCCATTTATTGTCATTGGTTGCGGTGGCGGCGGAGAAAAATTTGCTAACTTCGAGGGAGTAAAAACTGTAGGTTTTATTGATGATGACCCTAAAAAGCATGGAAAAATCTTTTGTGGTTGTTCTGTGTCTTCTAATTTACCAGATTTATTAGCTGAGACCTCAGCTAATAGCGTGGCTATCATGCTTCCCATAGGTGCTGAAGGCTCTGCATTGAAATATGCGGTGGAGGCCATAAACATGGGTAAAAATGTAATTACCTCCTTTAGATCACTTCCAATAGCAGAAAATACTTCCCTATTACAATTTTCACGACAAAAAAACGTTACTATTATGGAGATAAGCCCTCGTTTAGATGTAATCAAAAATATTTTTGGCATAGCACCTTCTAAATGCACGGAAATTTTGCCTAAAATAAATTATCAACCTAAATCTCCTGTTATCTACATTGGAGGCACTTCACAAGAATGTGGAAAAAGAACCACCACACGTTTATTAGGCAAAGAAGCTAAAAAAAGAGGATTAGAGGCAGGAGTTATATCTACCGATGAAATGGGGTTGGAAAAACCTGTTGATTTAAATTTTAGGGCAGGCAGTTTATCGGTAATGGATGTTACTTCATCTATTATGGGTTCCATAAAATATTTAGAAGAAGAGAAAGAAAAAGATATTATATTTGTGGAAAGCCAGTCGAGTTTAACAGAAATGGGCAATCCTCATCCTAGAGGATTAGCTGCAGCTATTTTAATAGGTTGTATGCCTGATGCTACGATTCTATGTCATCGTCCTAATCATCCTTTCCGTAATCCAAGAGGAATTAATGAAGAAATCAAGGCTATAGAATCTCTTGAACCAACTAAAGTTGTGGGCATTTCTTTAAACTTAAGAAATACTAATGAAGATAATATTCTAAATAAATTTGAATCAAAATATGGCCTTCCTACTGTTGATGTTAAAAATGGGGGTTGTTCAAGATTAATCGATGTGATTATGAATAAAGTAGGGGAGATTCAGAAATGAAGGACGTAATGGATTTTGTCAAAAAAAACCTGGGCTTAGAGGAAGAAAAAGAAGAAAAAAGCGAACAAGATAATATTATTGTTCCTGAACACTCTTTTTACGAAATTATATTGATGAAGGCACAGAATATTGATGATATTGATTATGCTATCGATCAGTTACTGGAAGAAAAGAATCCAATTATTCTAGACATGAGTGCCATGGAAAAAGAAAGCCCTGAAGATTTTAAAGATACAGGGGAAAAGCTCAAGAATCTTCGGGCAGATAAAGGGGTAGAAGCAATTTTACTTTGTAAGAATGGCAAAAATATTATTATTATAACTCCTCCAGAAATTAAATTGATTAGAAAAGAATAATTACCGGGACTTAAAGTAGTAAGGAATCTGAGGAAAATATATGGAATTACCCATTACCAAACCATCTCAATTTTCCTATGCTGATGAGATTGATTTTGAAAAATTATTCCAAAAACTATATGATAAAAAATACAATGGATTTATTAGGATTACCGAAGGTTCTAAAGAGGGTTATATCCTTTTTAAAGATGGTTTACTAGTAGCAGCATCCTTCCAAGATTATTTAAAAAAAGAAGCACTAGAACATACCATGAAGTCCTTGAAAAATAATAATACCCTAGTAGAAGTTTTTGATTTAAAAATTTCGCAAATGGATTATTTGTTGGGTGTTAACAAAATCTATAAATTTGATCCTATTTCCCCGATAAAAGAACTGGTTGAAGATGATTCTGGTTTAGAAATTAAAACCTCTAAAACAGAAAAGGATGATTATGAAAAAGAACTGGTTGAAGATGATTCTGGTTTAGAAATTAAAACAGAAAAGGATAATAATCAAATTAAAGTTCCTATAAAAGATTCTGAAACTAATGATTCACCATCAAAAGAAGATTTATATAAAGATGAAACTCCCCAGGTGAATGATAAAGTAGATAATAAAAGTTTAGATGTTGATGAAGACGGATCTGATGCTATTTCTGCAGATTTTGAGAGTGCTTTAGATTCTGATGAGGTTGAGGGTGGTTTAGATTCTGATGAGGTTGAGTCTAAAAATAATTCTGAAAGTGAAACTCAGCATTTTAAAACATTTTATGATGCATATGCAACCGAAACAGAAAGACAGGAAGAAAATGAATTAGAAGAGCCCTCTTATAGTAAAAATGAACTAAAAACTTCAGCTGAGGATGATGTATCCATTGAAGATACTTTGGTAGGGGGATCCAAAGTTACTGAAGATGATTTAGTTTCAGATAAACCACAATCATCCAAAGATTTGAATCGTTCGGAAATTATGCAAAAATATGGTTTAAAGGATATTGAAGATGAAGAAGTGGAAAAAGTCTTGGAAACATATAAAGGCGGTAAAATAGAAATAGAGAATCTTGAAAAAATAGAGATAACCTTAATGAATAAAATTAAAAGATCAATTATAGGTATTCCTAAAATTGGAAAAGCAGAAGTCATGGTTTTTTTAGAGTATTCTCTAGAATTGAAAGGACAAATAAATATCGTCTGTGAATATGAATCCAAAAGTTTTTTTTCTAAAATTACTGGCACTTCTAAGGATATGAAAACTTTAAAATACCATATCCTGGAGATTGCAAAAATGGAAATTCGAAAAACTTTTAGAGATTATCCTGAAATCGTGGATAATTTTGAAATAAACATTGATATTGCATAATTATTATGATCATAATTTAAATAAGATTAGCAGGAATTATTGATTACACAGGAATATATATTAAAATTATTTAGGAGGTGTAGGATTGACTCGAGTTATTACCATTGCTTCCGGAAAAGGAGGGGTAGGCAAAACAACTATCACTGCTAATTTAGGGGTTGCTTTATCTCATTTTGGTGAAAGAACCATTGTATTGGATGCAGATATTGCTATGGCTAACCTAGAACTAATCTTAGGCATGGAAGGTAAATCCGTTACACTTCACGAAGTACTATCTGGGGAAGCATCTATTGAGGATGCTATTTATGAAGGTCCCAATGGATTGAGAGTTGTTCCAGCTGGTATTTCACTGGAAGGTTTAAGAAATGTAAAATTAGAACGTTTAGAAGAAACATTATCACATTTAATTGAAGATACAGATATTTTGTTAATAGATTCACCACCAGGCTTAGAAAAAGATGCTTTAGCTGCTCTTGCTGCTTCTGATGAACTTATACTGGTAACTACACCAGAAGTTCCCACTATTAGCGATGTTTTAAAAACCAAAATAATAGCCTCCAAATTAGGAGTAAATATAATCGGAGTAGTTATTAATCGGGAACAACATGATAAAACTTTTTTAACAGTTGATGAAATTGAAACGATACTAGAAATACCAGTAATCAGCATAATACCTGATGATCCAGAAGTCAGTCGTGCATCAGCATTTGGAGAACCAATTGTTATTCAAAATCCGAAATCTCCAGTTACCAATGCTATAATGAAACTTGCAGCAGACTTGCTTGGTGAAGATTATATTCCGATTGAACCTGATAAAAAAGGAGTCATATCCCAGCTTATCGATGGTTTAATGGGCCGTAGATAATTTTTTTTATTCCCCTATTTTTATTAGCATCTAGACCAAGGTGAAGCTCTTGTCAAATCTGGTGGTTAGCATTGGAGCCTCCAATATGGATTTTATTTTGAAGGCGCCTGCTTTTGTTAAAGAAGATAGTGAAATGTTTATTGAAAAAATTAACACTTTACCTGGTGGTTCAGCACTTAATTTTGCCGTAAATCTAACTCGTCTGGGCATTCGGACCGGTCTTTTAACTCGTCTGGGAAATGATGGTTATGGAAAATTAATTTTAGATAAATTAAACCAAATAGGTGTAGACACAACCCATTGCATCAACATCAATGCAAAAACAGGAATGGCATTTATAAGTGTGGACGACTATGGTAAAAGATCTATTTATTCTTTCCCTGGAGCAAACGCTAAATTAAACTTAAAAAAAGAAGAAATTGATTATATTAAGTCTGCAAAATTAATTCATTTAGCTGGAGTGTACTGGGAAATTGCATGGGAAGTAGCTAAACATGCTTCTAAATTATCTTTCTCACCAGGACCTCTACTTTCTTCTTATGGAATAGATAAATTAAAAAAAGTGATTAAAAAATCAGAATTCTTGTTTCTAAACCAGCGAGAAGTTAATATATTAACCAATTATAGTTTAGATGAAGGATCTCAATTACTTTTAGATGAAGGAGCATCTAAGGTGATTGTAACACTAGGAAATGCGGGGGCTAAACTTTATACAAAAGATAATATAATAATAGCTCCCACTGAGAAAATAAAAGCTTTAGATTCAACTGGCGCCGGAGATGCTTTTGCTGCAGGATTTATATTTAAATACTTGCAGGATGAAGATAGTAAAGAAAGTTTAGAATTTGCAAATCAAGTTGCTAGTTCTTGTGTTAAGTTCTTAGGAGCTATAGCTTAGAAGTTTTCTAATAAAAAAGTATTAAATCGAGAAAAATACAGCGGCATTTTCCTGGGAAACGGCCTTAATTGAACTTTCTTTATAATCATTCATTCGTAATAAATGAACGGTTTTAGCTACTGCTAAAGGATCTGAAGGTGAAGAACTCATATCACTATTTAACATAAATTTTTGGAATCCATACTGATCTAGCATATTCATAGCTTCCTCCGGAGTCATTTTTTTAGGCTGCACAGTCAAGCCCAGCATGAAATCATCATCAAGGATGTCCTCTACAATAGTAAAATCAACATGATCTATCAGGACTCTTTTAGGATCTATATATTCATGGATGATGGAGATGGTCTTTGCTGAAACTTCTATTTTATTGGTTCGAGGAGTGTGAACGATAACCTTTGCTTTTATATCCTCTGCTAATTCTAATTGCTTTTTAAATATATCAATTTCCTCCGAGGAAACTGTTTCCAAACCAATTTCACCTAGCGCTACAACTGAATCTTCTTTTATAAGGCGGGGTAACTTGTGTAGTACTTTTTCATAATCTGGTGAAATACTGCGGGGATGGATTCCTAGGGCTATATATAGTTTCAACCCATTTTCGTCTGCTCTTTTAATTTCATTATTCATTAAACGATAAAAATGATCCAAAACTACATCTGAACTGCTCATTCTAAGTGGGTCATGAGTACAGCTTATGGCGGTGTCTATCCCTGCTATAACCATTTTTTCAAAGTCTTCATATGGCCGTGTGTCGGCATGAATATGTGCATCAATCACCATATCACCTCGTTAATTATATTAATTATGACTTTAATTATATTAATTTTTAGTAAGTTTATGGATAGATTTATGCAAAAAGGGGGTGTCTTTTTTGCTTTCAGTAGAAAATATTTTAAAATTTAATGATCTGGCGCATGATAAGTTAAAATTTATGGTGAATTCTAAAATCCGTTTAAATATTTTAACTAGCATCAGTCAGCATCCTAAGTCAATGAAAGAGATAAAAGAAGAACATAATTTAACATTTGCTTCAATTTCCATTAACATGAAACTACTTTTAGCTGAAAATTTGGTGATTAAAAGGCGGGGTAAATATTTTATATCTTCCTTGGGTTATTTGAACTTATATTCACTCTTAGATTTTTTCAAGCTAATTTCAGTAACTAATAAATTTGAAGAATTATGGCTCAATCATGATATTAGTGGTATTCCTGATGATCTTATAGGAAATTTTGGGTTATTAGAAGATTCTAAATTGGTTAAAGCCAACCATTTAGATATTTATAAGATTCATAATAATTTTTTAGAGCTTTTAATACGATCTAAGGAAGTGAGAACCGTTTCACCCATTTCACATCCTGATTTGCTGGAAGTTTTTGGAGCCAAGATCAAGAGCAATACTCCCACAATTCTCATTTTAACTAAAGAAATAGTAAAGCAAGTGCTTAAATCTTCAGATTTCAATTTTCTATCTGAGGGGATTAGCAACAAAAATCTGGAAATCAGATTATATGAGGGAGAAATAAAGGTTGTCTTCACGGTAACTGATAAATTCATGTCTTTAGGTCTTTTTAACCATGATGGAAGTTATGATCAAAATAGGGATTTGGTAAGCATGGATAAAAACGCAATCCAATGGGCAGAATCATTATTCGATTACTATTATCAAAAATCATTAAATCTTGGTCCAAAAAAGTTGGCTAAAATGATATGATATGGTGATTAAATCTTAGTCTAAAAAAAAAGTTGGCTAAAATGATATGATATGGTGATTAAATCTTAGTCTAAAAAAAAAGTTGGCTAAAATGATATGATAAGGTGATTTTATTGGCATTAGATAGGCATAAAAGTTATTTAGAACAAGATTACCCTGATGTGAAATTTTTATTGGCTTCTAAAGTTAGAACCAAAATAATGATCAGTCTCCAGGATAACTCCTTGAAACTGGAAAATATTAGATATCTAACACAGATTACTTCTTCAACGATTTTGCATGGAATAAACCAATTAATCGAAAAAAATTTAATCGAAAAAAATGGTGAATATTATTTTTTAACTTCTAAAGGGACTATTCTTTCCTTAAAAATAATAGATTTCCTTAAACAATTGAATACCATTAATTCTTGTCATGATTTCTGGCAAACCCATCAAATCAAGGAATTACCACATCAACTTTTACAGAATATTGAAGTTTTCCATGATGCGCAGCTTATTGAATCTACCAAAGCAAACATTGGAAATCCTTTCACCACTTATTTAGAAATGATATCTAATTCAGATAAGTTTAAAGCAATTCTACCCATATTTTTCCCTAGACATTTAGATGCAATCAAATTTTTATTAAAAAACGATTGTAACGTAGAAATGATAGTGACCCCAGAAATATATCAGGTCCTGTTAAAACAGTTAGGAAAAAATGAGCTTAAAAATTATATACATAAGGGATTACTGAGATTATGGAAGTTTCATTCTTCACTGGAATTTGCGTTGATGTTTTCTAAGAATTTCATTATTTTAGGATTATTTTTATTGAATGGGGAATATGATCCTTCCAAATTAGTTTTAACTCATGATCAAGAAGCTATGGTTTTGGGAAATAATATATTTAATCATTATCTCCAAAAATCAGAAAAAATAGATATTACAAATTTATAATCCCTTATCAGCGGATTTTAAATTTTCAAATTCTATTTTAAATTTTTTTAGATCAGCTGAAATCTGTTCAATATCAGCAATAGGTATTCTTACTTGTTTTGAATCATCTCTATTTCTTAGGGTAACGGTATCATCTTCCAGGGTTTGATGGTCGACGGTTATGGCAAAAGGAACACCTATTTCATCTGATCGTGCATATCGACGCCCTATAGTTCCTGAAGAATCATATTCTGCAATAAATCCTAATTTTCTTAGATGGTCCTTAATTTCTAGAGCTATATGGTTTAGATCATCCTGATTTAAAAGTGGAAAAACACTTATTTCTACCGGGGCTATGTCTCTGGAGAATTGGAAATAAGTTTTTTCGTCTTCTTCCCTATAACAATGCAATAATACAGAATAGACGATACGATCGATTCCAAAGGAAGGTTCTATCACATGGGGGAATATTTTCTCACCCCTTATAGTTTCATGAACTTTCTCAAATTCCACATGTTCTGGTAAGATTCGATGTTTAGTTTCTAACTCTATTTCAAAAAATCCCTGCTCATTAAAAGATTTTTCAACTTCTGCAGCATCAACTTCCTCTAAAATTTTAATTATTTTAGGAGCATCGTTTTTAAATACCGGTCCAACCTTAGACATGTTAGCCTTTATAAGGGTCTTTTCCACTGAAATCGGCTCTGAATATTCTATAAATACTTTTAAATCCTCAGAACTGTATCCACTATGGGATTTTAAATCATAATCAGCTCTATCTGCTATTCCTATAATTTCAATCCAACCATAGCGATCAGTTTTTACTTCCACATCCCAACAATCTATGGCATAATGCGCCATTTCCGTGGGTAGATGCTGGCGGAATCTTAATGCATGATCAGGTATGCCTAATTCTTTTAAAAATTTTTGAGCAAGATATAAATGGTAGAGCAGTAACTCACTGGATACTAAACTTTTTCCAAGTGCTTCCTGGGCAGATATGGTTAAAACTTCTTTCTTATCCATTTGATTAACTGCAGGATACAGGTTTAATTTTTCATCTCTAATTTTAGGAAAGTAGGGATGGCTTTTATCTTGGGGGTTTACAAATATTTCTGCTTCAGCCTGCGTGAATTCACGTAACCTTATAACCCCTTGCCGAGGAGATATCTCATTACGATAGGCTTTACCAAGTTGCACCACTCCAAAGGGTAACTTATTACGGAAGAATCTTAAAAGACGTTTAAAGGGTATGAATATTCCTTGTGCAGTTTCAGGACGCATATAACCTATTTTTTTGCCTTTAGCTCCAATTAAGGTTTGAAACATTAAATTATAACTCCAGACCTTATTAAAGTGACCATTACATCGCGGGCATCGAATCTTATTCTGGGATATGATTTCAGTTAACTTCTGATTTTCTAAACCCTCTACGTCCTCTCCTGTAAATTCTTCTATAATATGATCTGCTCGATAAACGTCCATACATTCTTTACATTCAGTCATAGGATCATTAAAATGATCTACATGGCCTGATGCTTTCAATGCTTCTTCAGGCATAATAGTAGGGGATTCAATTTCATAAAACCCTTCTCTTACTACATAATATTTTCTCCATTTATCCATGATATTATTTTTAAGGATAGCTCCTAATGGGCCATAATCTACAAATCCGGCTACTCCGGAGTAAATTTCAAATGAAGACCATAGAAATCCTCTTTTTTTAGCAACATTCATCATTTGATCATGCTTCATTTGATCATCTCCATAGTAATAGTTAAATTTTTATTCAGTAACAGTGAAATATTGAAAAACTAATTTAGGGATTATTCAATTCATAATCATATTTAATTCGGCTAGTTTCTGGTTTCTGCTGATTCATATATTTACTATCTCGATCAGGGTGTCCATAGGGTTTTAGTGAAGGGGAAGTCATGGTTTCAAATACGATTTGACAAACCCTTTGACCAGGATATAGGGCGACAGGCATTTTACCAATATTGGAGATTTCCAGGGTAATCTTTCCCATGAATCCAGGATCAATATACCCGGCAGTTACGTGCATGGTTATTCCCAGCCTCCCCATGGAAGACCGGCCTTCCACCCTTGCTACCAGATTTGCTGGAATTTTCACAGTTTCATAAGTGGTAGCTAAAGCAAATTCTCCAGGATGGATGATGAATGATTCTCCTTCTTTGATATGAATTGATTCCATATAAGATTCAATATCAGATTTATCCATAGGGTCAATAAAAGGCTTTCTGACTATACGAAAACTTTTAAATTCATTACCCATTCTTAAATCTACTGAAGAGGGTTGTATTTGTTTTTCTGGGTTGATTAAAGGATCGATAATAATTAGTCCTTCTGCTAAATATTTTTCGATATCTCGATCACTAAGGATGGCCATTTATTATCATCTCTGCTTATTTTTATCATCTTCTTTTTTTACTTCTATCTGGGAAGGATCACTAACAATATTGGGGATACCACAACTATTACCTACCCCGATAATCAATATACGGGAGTTTTCTGGTGTTCTCATTATGGACTTTTCTAGGATCTGTAATGCTTTTTTGGAACTATTTAAAATTTTAGGGCTCATGGGCGTTATAGCTTCTTCTGGACTCATTTTTATAATTATTGCATTCATTCTAAGATCTTCTTTAATCGATTTTTCCTCTAAAAACCATTTATCAATACCTAGACCTCCAATTACCACTCCAATACCTTCAGCTACTTTACCGGTTTTTTCACCTTCTAACTTAGCGGCAGCATCAATGGTTATAATCTGATCTATTTGCTGTTTATCGATTAATGGAGGCACAATTTTACTTAATTTACCTATACGGGCGCCGGGTCCTTTAGATCTTAATATAATTAATTCCCGATTTTTAAACTCTTTTTTTAGCATTACAATATCTTCTTCATGCTCCAAATCACCATTTTTATCTTCTCTCATCATTAAACTCGCTATTAACGGACCTACACCATCTCCAATAGGAACACCTTCGGCGAAACTTTTAACACTTTCAAATTGTGCTTTTATCAATCTCAAAATAATAGCAAGATTCATTTGCAGAGCAAAAAGTAATTGTATATTCCCTGTTTTCCGGGCCAATTCTAAATGATGCCTCATATGTTTAACTACATTATTAAGACCAATACTGGCCTTTAAAGTCATTATAATATTTGATTTTATTTCTGAGTCTGCTTGGGGAACGATAATATTGGCCATTTCCTGGAAACGTTCTTCACCCATTTCCAATATCTTATCAAATTTTTCCACTATACCTGCAGGATCCATATCCACCGGAGGCACGATAAAAAATTCTAAAAAATTTTCAATGGCAATCTGGGAATTTTGCGCAGCCTTACCTTTTTCCTGGGAGGTATGGATTAAAATCATTTTAGATTCTTTAACCATTTCTTCCAGTTCTAGAATAGTTTTACTCAGTGAGGCGATTAGACGCATTCGCATCAGCGTGGGCAAAATTAAAATCAAAAGAAAAAAGGCCAGTATTCCCAGTATGGTTAAGGGGCTCCAATCAAATAACATTTTATTCTCCTATTACAATTTCATTCTCATTCTTCTAAAAAGTCCCTTTAAGGTATGAGCTTCTCTACCGGTTATAAAGGATCTACCAATAATATTTTTAAATGCTTTCCGAGAAGTTTTAATTTTATGGGGGGGAAGACCCATTTTAGAAGTAATTTCATCCATTTCTCCCAATAAATAGTTCTTTTCTAATAGGGAAGCTTCTTCTAATCCCTCTAAATCGAATTCATTTATATTTTTAAATAATTCATAAAAAATTATGGCGGCTGCATGGGATATGTTCATCACTGGATAGGAAGTGTGGGTGGGTATGCTGACTATAGTGTCACATAATTCAATTTCCTGGTTAGATAATCCATTACCTTCTCTTCCAAATAAAATTGCTATCTTACCCTTAATTTTAAGATTATTTGCCAGTTTTTCTGGTTTAATTGGTATTCTGGCCAGCCGATAACTTCCACCAGGCATACCTGTTGTTCCCACTACAAAGTCCACATCTTGCTTCTCTAAAAATTTAGCTAAAGATTCAAACTTAACACTATTTTTTACCAAATCCTGGGCATGACTAGCCTGGAAGTATGCTTCCTTGGTTAATTTACAGGGATTAATTAATATAAGTTTTTCCAGGCCAAAATTTTTCATGCTTCTAGCTAAAAAACCAACATTTCCTGGAGTCTCTGCTTCTACAAATACCACGTAAATATTGGCTAAAAAACTTTCTACATCCATATTATCAGCAATTTATAGTTTAATTATAATCTTTTAGGGTTTTTATGAGATTTTATTTCAGCATAATCTTTTAGGAGATCTTAATCAATTAAAATCTCAAGCTTCGCCTTTATATGCCAGGTCCAGAAGTTCTAATATGTTCATAACTTTGATATTATCTATTCCTTCCTTTTGCAGACTATCCTGAATATGATATTGGCAGAATGGACATATACTAATCACGGCATCTACATTTAACTTTTTAATCATCTCTGCCTTTTTCTTACCTAATTTATAGGCTACTTCAGGCCGACCAGCTTTTACTCCACCACCGGCACCACAGCACTGATTTGGTTCATCCATTTCTATTAATTCTAATCCTTTAATTTTACTTAGAATCTTCCGGGGTTCTTCAGTTATTCCTTGACTTCGGGAGAGATGGCAGGGGTCATGGAATGTGACTCGCAGGGGTAGTGGCTGCAGTTTTTCAGGATCAAGATTTTCCATTAAAAATTCACTGATATCCAATACATTGAAATGTACTCCATACTTAGGATAATCATTTTTGAGGGTGGCACCACATCCTGCACAGACAGTTATAATGGTATCATAATTTTTAAATACCTCCTGGTTTTGTGCAACCAGTTTTTCTACCACATCCCTCTGTCCGGTTCTAATCAAGGGAGATCCACAACAAACTTGGTCTTCCGGGACGATCACGTCGATATCATTTTCTTTTAATACATTTAATAAGGCAAAACCCACATCTGGTATCCGATAGTCCACCATACAACCAGTGAAGAAGGCAATTTTTCCCGGATCTGTTTTAGATTTGGCTTTATTTACTGCTTCAATGAAACTTTCTAAAGGAGCTTCTACAGATCTACCAGTTTTATCAACCAGTTCTTTAACGGCACGATGCGCATCCAAGGGACCTACATCTTTTTCATATGCCAGAGCTCTTAATTTTTCTATAGCATCTCCAGGAATGCTCACTTCTTTGGGGCAGACTTCAGCACACTTACCACAAGTGGTACAATCATATAGTCCTTCTAGTAAAGCTTTCTCTTCACGATCACCTTTATCTCTAGGATCTAATGCGAATTTAGATAAATAACGCATAAAATATGGTCCAGCATATTCATCACTTTCTTTTATCACCGGGCAAGCAGATAAACATGAAAAACATTCAATACATCCTCTTAATTTTTTACTGTCAGCTGAAGAGGAGGGAATTATTAGTTCCGGGCAGGTTGCACCATCACAACCCCTCTCTAAAAATAATTGCATACCCCTGATCCTTTCATCTATTTCGGTTCTATCTATGACTAAATCTTTAATCACCAGGAAATCCAATGGTTCAATCAATGCACCATCTTCAATTTCTTCTTTGCAGTCTAAAACCACATCTTTATTCATTTTAAGTGCACATGAACCACACTGGCCTGCTCTACAGGAACTTCTAAAACCCAAGTTGGCCTGATATTTTTCATTGATTTCATTGAGAGCATCTAATACCTTCATTTTTTCTTTCTTATCAATTTCATAAGTTTCAATATAAGGCTCTTGGTCCTGTTCTGGATCAAATCTCAATACTTTAATGGTAATCATTCTATCTCCGTTGTAAATATTCATATAATTATATTTTATAAAATAATAATCCACTGAAAAGAGTAGCCTTCCGTTATGGGCTGATTAAAACTTACTCTGCTTATTCTCCCCAGTAATTAACCATTACATTTTTTAGGATCATATCATTATAAGTTCATTTTCATCCTACAGCTTATAGCACTTCCTTACTATATTCTTTAAATCTATAGTTAAATTTTTTTTAAATAAATTAAGAATAAGTTTATCAATATTAATTTATTATATCAATTTATATATAAAATCTATTTGCAACTGTTTTAAATCTGAAGTAAAATGTCCACTAATCAATTATCCAGCCGTTTAGAGTCATATTTAGAGAAAGTAGAACGTGAAACCTCTAAACCCATAAAAATAGTTGAAAGTAATAATCTAGGGATTAAAGGCATGCTTTCTGCTTTTAGATATGATCCGCACTTTATCATAATCATCATCAAAGCAGGTGTGCCTCGCTTTGAATGTGACATGGTTAGATCTATTGCTCATGAAGCCACACATGGATTGTTGATCTTTAAAAAAGGATATTGCCGTCCCCGATTTCATAAAAACTTATCAGATCAATTAATCAAAAATAGCAGATTAGTTTTTACCATGCTGGATGATATCGTAGTTAATAAAATAATTGAAGATAATGGCTTTCCTCCTTATGGATCAGAGTACATTCCCTCAGTTATACGAGAAACTGAAGCTGCCTTAAAAGGAGAAAATATATATTCCCCTTATTCCGGGGATCAGCTTTTTCACCAGATTTTCAAAACCAGTCGTCTGGTTATAGCTTGGGCTTTTCTAGAATATTTTAAATTAGATAAATCTCATCAAAAGCGATTAAAAGATTTTATAAACGCGTTTAAACAAAATTTTCCTCCGGAATATGGACTAGGGATGAAAATTACTCAAATAATATCAAAACATGATATTTTTAATTCCAAGGGACATGCCGATGCTTTAATAAAAATATTGAATTTATGGGGCCTGAATCAGATTTTAGAACTTGAATGCCATTTGGACTAAGAATAGGATCCCTGATTCTGAATTAGTTACTAATTTTGTTTATAATCATCATATTTATAATAATTAATAAATACAATTGATAAAAAGATTTAATTAGGAGGTAAATTCAACCTAAGAAAAAGCATCTATTAGTAGATATTTTTAAAGTTTTATTAAACTCTTTTATAATTCAAGTATTAAATTTCAAGTTCAAAAGCATTTTAAAAAAATTAATAGAGAGTATTATTAGTTCTTAGAGGATATAGTTCCTCTAAGTATTTTAAGAATGATTATGGTTGTTCTAAGTGGATATGATTCGTCTAAGTATTTTAAGAATGATTATGGTTGTTCTAAGTGGATTTAAGAATGATATAGTTACCCTTAGATGATTAAAAAAATATGGTGAATTAAATGAACCCTAAACAATTATTTCAAGGAAAAAAAGGAGAAAAACTATTTCTACTGGGAAATGAAGCTGCAGTAAGAGGAGCATTAGAAGCAGGTGTTTCCATTGCAGCTACCTATCCTGGAACTCCTTCCTCTGAAATTGGAAATGAATTATCAAAAATAGCTAAAGAAGCGGGATTATACTTCGAATTTTCCATTAATGAAAAGGTGGCTTTAGAGGTTGCTGCTGCTGCTGCAGCTTCAGGTTTACGATCATTTACTTTCATGAAACATGTGGGTCTTAACGTAGCTTCAGATTCTCTAATGAGTGCAGTTTATACTGGAGTGAGGGCGGGTATGGTTATTCTCGTAGCAGATGAACCATCCATGTTTTCTTCTCAAAACGAGCAGGATACTCGCCATTATAATCGTTTAGCAAATCTGCCTTTACTGGAACCATCTAATCCTCATGAAATTAAAGAATACATGAAAGAAGCCTACCGTATTTCCGAAAAATTTGGCATTCCGGTTTTAGTGAGAACCACTACCCGAACTTCCCATATGCGAGGAATCGTAGAGTTGGATGATATCCCTAAAATAGAAAAGAAGGGATTTTTTGAGAAAAATCCTCCTAAATTTGTCCCGGTTCCCAGCACTGCCCGAGTGATGCATAAAAAACTAGTAGAAAAAATAGATGAAATAAAGCAACTCTGCAATGATTCTACACTAAATCAGACACATAACCTTGATGAGATGGAGCAAAGCAAATTTGGAATTATTTCCAGTGGAAGTGCCTTCAATTACGTAATGGATGTAGTGGAAAGTGATGAGCTACCTGTCCCGGTTTTAAAATTGGCTTTCACTTATCCCTTCCCGGAAAAGACGGTTTTAGAATTTATAAAGGATCTAGATAGAGTGGTAATGGTGGAGGAAGTAGATCCTATCATGGAAAGAGAAGTATTAGCCCTAATCGGTAATCAGAATATTTCTCTAAAAGTTCATGGTAAACTAGATGGTACTTTGCCCCTAATTTATGAATTCAATACAGATCTGGTTAGAAACTCATTTAAGAAGGTCTTACCTAATTATAAAGAAAATAATAAAATCTCAGCAGAACAAAAAAGTTTATCCACGGATTTTAAATTACCTAAAAGGCCCCCTACTCTTTGTTCAGGTTGTCCGCATCGAGCTGCTTATTATGCTATTAAAAAAGCTATGGAAAATCTAGAAATTGATGAGCAAGATATGATATTCCCTACTGATATTGGGTGTTATACTTTGGGTATTGAGTCACCTTACAATGCCGGTGATTATTTACTTTCCATGGGTTCTGGTATTGGGGCTAGCTGCGGCTTTTCTAAAGCCACAGATCAGAATATAGTTTGTTTTATTGGTGATTCTACTTTTTTCCATGCTGGAATACCCCCTTTAATCAATGCAGTGCATAATAAACATAAGTTCGTATTAACGGTTTTAGATAATCGCACTACAGCTATGACTGGAGGCCAACCGCATCCTGGACTACCGGTAGATGGTATGGGGGAGGCCGCCCCTGAAATTTCCATCGAAAAAATTGCCTCAGCTACCGGGGCAGATATGGTGGAAACCATAAATCCATTGAATCTTAAACAAAGTATTCCCTTATTTGAACAGGCAATAAAGGAGCAGGGAGTCTCGGTGATAATATCCAAATATCCTTGCATGTTAATTAAAAGCAGAACTAAACCTAAAAATTTATTATTAATAGTTGATCAGGAAAAATGTGATGAATGTGGAAATTGTATTAATCAACTCAGCTGCCCCTCTATTTATCAGAAGGATGATGGAACCATTAAAATTGATAATTTTCAGTGCAGGGCATGCACAGTATGTCTTCAAATGTGTCCTCAAAATGCAATTAGGGGAGAAGTGATAAAGTGATTCTTAAAAGAGATAAAGAAAATGATTCCTATAACATCTACATATCAGGAGTGGGTGGTCAGGGAATAATCAAATTTTCCATTATATTAGGAGAAGCTGCCATCAATAGCGGCTATAATGTGGTTATGAGTGAAATTCATGGAATGGCTCAAAGAGGGGGAGTGGTTTTCACGGAACTTAAAATTGGAAACTCTAATAGTTCTATAATTCCTGAAGGTGAGAGTGATCTTTTAATCTCTTTCGAACCCTTAGAAGCACTTAGGGTAATGAATAAAGCTAATAAGAACACAGTCTTTGTAGTAAATACTTCCCCTATAATGCCTTTCAATATAGTAAATAGTGAATACCCGTATCCAGATGTAAAAATGATCGTAGACGAAATAAAATCTAATTCTAATACCTTATTCACTTTAAATGCTGAAAAAATAGCAGAAGAGTCTGGAAACATCCTATCCATGAATATGGTCATGTTAGGTGCTGCTGCAGCTATAAAAGAATTCCCTATAAAAAAAGAAGATTTAATTAACGCTATGAATGAAAATCTACCTTTAAAAACATTAGAAATCAATAAAAAAGCCTTCGAAAGGGGATATAATTCAGTAAAAAGTAGCAGCAGCCAATAATCAACTAAAAATATTTTTTTAAGAATATAGTAGCAATAACTATTCTTTAGATAATCATTTACTGAATTAACTAATTATTCAGGAAATTAGTAGAAATAATATCCAACTAATTTTTATAAAAAATTAATAAAAGAAATTATTTATTAATTACAGATTATATACTTCTTCTGATGAAAGTACATCAGCATTACCTTTTTTCAAGGCTTTTAGGCCTTCCTCAATATTTTCAGTTCGAATAACCACTATAGCCTTATCTGATTTTTTTTCCACGAAGGCATAAATGTACTCCACATTAAGATCAGCATCATGTAGAAAGTCCAGAATACTATCTAAACCACCTGGTTCATCAGGAACTTCCACTCCAATAACTTCATTTACTTTCACTACAAATTTATTTTCCTCTAAAACTTGTTTAGCTTGTTCTGGATCAGGAACAATCAATCTCAAAATTCCAAATTCAGAAGTATCGGCAATAGATAAAGCCCTGATATTAATATTTGCTTGGGATAAAACATTTATGGCTTTTTTTAATCTTCCTTTCTTGTTTTCTAAAAATACTGATATTTGTTTTAATTTCATTTTGCTTCCCCCTATAGTCTCTTTATACCTATCAGCAATACCCTAATTATCAATCAAATTTTCGCTTATCAATAACTCTTATGGCCTTTCCTTCACTTCTAGGAAGACTTTCTGGTTCAACCAGGGTTACGTTAACTCTTAATCCTATTTCATTATGTATTTTTCTTTCAATCATATTCTTAACTTCTTCCACATGCTTGACTTCATCAGAAAAGAGCATAGGTGAGGCTTCTACTTGTACTTCTAATTCATCTAGATGTCGAGGTCGGGTAACGATAATCTGGTATTGAGGATCCAATCCTTCAATTTTCAATAAAGCTCTTTCAATTTGGGAAGGGAAAACAATAACTCCCCTAATTTTTAACATATCATCGGTACGGCCAGTAATACGATCCATTCTAACAAGGGTTCTTCCACAGCCACACTTATCCCTTTTAAGGGCAGTTATATCTTTAGTTCTAAAACGAATTATAGGCATACCCTCTCTAGTGAGGGTGGTTAAAACCAGCTCTCCCTTTTCTCCATCAGCTAATGATTCTTGAGTTTTAGAATCAATAATTTCTGGATAGAAATGATCTTCAAAAACATGCAGTCCATTCTTTTGGGGACACTCCTGAGCTACACCCGGCCCTATTATTTCAGTCAGACCATATATATTTAGAGCAAGCAATCCCAATCGGTTTTCGATTTCATTCCTCATTTCTTCTGTCCACATCTCTGCTCCGAAAACTCCGGATTTCAAATTCAAATCTTCAATATCCACCCCCTGTTTTTTCAATACTTCCCCTAAATAGAGAGCATAAGAGGGGGTGCAAGTGATTATACTGGTTTTAAAATCCTGCATAATTTCTACTTGTCGCTGTGTATTACCCGCAGAGATAGGTATAACTGTGGAACCAACTTTCTGGGCACCATAATGCACCCCCAGACCGCCGGTAAATAAACCGTAACCATAACAATTCTGTATACGATCTGATTTATCAGCTAAGGCCATGGTCAGGGCACGAGCCATAACCTCTCCCCAAATTTCTAAGTCCTCTCTAGTATAACCAGATACGGTTGGTTTTCCAGTAGTACCAGAAGAAGTATGTACTTCTATAATCTCTTCATCATTTACAGCGAACATTCCGAATGGGTAAGCTTCTCTTAAATCTGTTTTAGTGGTGAATGGTAACTTTTCCAGATCATCTAAACTTTTAATATCATCGGGCTTTATATTTGCAGCATCAAATGTTTTTCGATAATAAGGTACTTTTTCATAAGCCCTGGCCACTGTTTCTTTAAGTCTTTCCAGTTGCAGTTTCTCTCTGTCTTCTCTAGACATGCATTCGGCTTCTTTATTCCAAATCATCTTATCCCCTTTAATATATTTATGTAGATCAAACGAATATTTTTTTTAACATCAAAATTTCAATTCTTATTTTAATTAGGTATAAAATAGTGGATATAGTTTTATATTTCTTCACTAGGAAGTCTTCAATGCAGCGTCAGGACTTCTTTTTTTTTAAAAAAATAGTAGATATGCTTAATATAATATCCTGGCTATGAGGTGAAAGTAGATTTATAGTTTATGGTTATAAACTAAATCGCATTATTTATATGTTTAAGTGGATAATTCATTTAAAATTATAATCTCATTCCATAAATTCTATTTAAAATTATAATCTATGGGATATTAAATCACTCCTAGTATGTATTAAATTGAATAAAGCTTTGAGGAGTTAAAAATGAATATAATGGTTCTGACTCTAATAATTATAATTTACTTGTTCATTATAGGCTATGTAGGATTTGTGGCCTGGAAAAAGACCAAAAGTTCGGAGGATTATATGTTAGCCGGGCGTAAAAGCCATCCCTATATCATGGCCTTAAGTTATGGTGCTACTTTTATCAGTACCGCTGCGATTGTAGGTTTTGGAGGAATCGCAGGTCAGTTCGGTATGGGAATTCTATGGTTAGTGTTTTTGAATATTATTCTAGGTATATTTATCGCCTTCGTTGTTTTTGGAAAAAGAACCAGAAAAATGGGACATAATATGTCTGCACTTACTTTCCCAGAATTTTTAGGGCAACGCTTTAATAGTAAGTTCATTCAATATTTTGCTGGTTTAATCATCTTCTTTGCCATGCCCTTATATGCATCGGTAGTTTTAATTGGAGCAGCTCGATTTATAGAGGCTACAATTCTGATTGACTTTAATATAGCTTTGTTAATTATGGCTATCATAGTAGCGGTTTATGTGATGATGGGTGGCATAAAAGGAGTGATGTATACCGATGCTCTTCAAGGTTCCATCATGTTTTTAGGAATGATATTCCTATTGATAAGCACTTATTATCTCTTAGGAGGAGTTAGCAATGCCCATCAATCATTAACTAATTTAACTCCCTTTTTAACCTCAGAGGTAACTGCTGTAGGGGGAACAGGATGGACTTCCTTTCCTAGTCTGGGCAGTCCCTGGTGGTGGACTCTGGTTTCCACGATCATTTTAGGTGTAGGTATTGGTGTTCTGGCCCAACCACAATTGGCAGTTAGATTCATGACAGTTAAATCTAATCGAGAATTGAACAGAGCCGTTTTCATGGGAGGTTTATTCATATTCTTTTTACCGGGAACTGCTTACCTGGTAGGTTCACTTTCTAATGTTTATTTTTTCCAACAAACAGGACAGTTAGCTACACAGGTAGTGGGAGGCAATATAGATAAAATAATACCAGTTTTTATTAACAATGCCATGCCCGAATGGTTTGCCTATATTTTCATGATTACCTTACTTTCTGCAGCCATGTCCACCCTCAGCTCCCAGGTACACGTACAGGGCACTTCCATAGGAAGAGATGTATATGAAACCATATTTAAAAAAAAGGGAGATAAATCTGTTCCCATAGCTCGAATAGGTATTGGATTTTCAGTTTTAATTGCACTAGTAATGGGATATTTGTTACCCGGGAGTATAATTGCATTGGGCACGGCTTTATTCTTTGGAATCTGTGCTGCAGCATTTTTATCTGTTTTTATTTGCGCTCTTTTTTGGAAAAGAACCAGCAAATGGGGTGCTATATCAGGAATGTTAGTGGGTACCTTAACCAGTATTTTCTGGCTATTTTTTGTTTTTGAAAGAACTGCTGCGCCACTGGGAATTGTTCAATCCTTAACTGGAAAAGAAGTACTGTTAACTAGTCTACCTTGGCCAGTGATCGATCCCATTGTAATTTCGGTACCTTTTGCTTTTATAGTAACCATACTGGTAAGTTATTTGACTAAACCACCAGAAAAGCAATATATTGATAAATGCTTTAAAGGTATTTAAAAAAAGATGGTTTTAAGCATAGATCCCTGCATTCTAATCATTATTCCTAGCAGATGGCTGTGAGTTTAGCTGATTTAATTCTTAATTTGAGAGGATGAAAATAATAAATACTTAAATATATTATTAATGATTAATAATAATTATTTGTTAAAATTTCCTGGAGTTTTAAAATAACCAGGGAATATCGCAGGAGGTGAAATTTTTGGAACTTTTAGGAATTCCAGACCCTTGGGTATGGGGTGCATATGTTTTAAGCATACTAGGGGTATTAATCTGTGTCTTTTATGGAATTTTAAATTGGAATAAAGGCGGAGATGATGAAAAAAAGGAAATATTAGAAGAACTCGAATGGGAAAAAAAAGAATTGGAAATGGAAGAAGAAGAATTAGGGTTTTAAATTAAACTAAAAATATATTTACGCGATAATGGGTTGTGATCGCTTGGACGTAACTCTTTTAACTATAATATTAATATTTTATCTTTCTTTACTGGCTTTTACGGCTTATATAGCCTGGAAGCGTACTAAGACCGCTGCAGATTATATGGTCGCTGGTCGTAAAACTCATCCCTATATAATGGCTATGAGTTATGGTGCTACTTTCATCAGTACTGCGGCTATTGTAGGATTTGGAGGAATATCCGGAGTATATGGTATGGGTCTTTTGTGGTTGACAGCTTTAAATATAATTGTGGGAATTTTCATTGCGTTTGTTCTCTTTGGTAAAAGAACTAGGAAAATGGGCCATAAATTAGAGGCTTTGACTTTTCCAGAATTTTTATCTCGCCGCTATAAGAGCAAATTCATCCAATATTTCTCAGGTTTGGTGATTTTTTTAGGCATGCCCCTGTATGCATCGGTAGTACTAATTGGAATGGCTCGTTTTGTAGAGACCACCTTAAATATTGATTATAATCTGGCTTTACTGGCAATGGCATTTATAGTTGCAGTTTATGTTATTTTTGGGGGTTTGAAAGGAGTAATGTATACCGATGCCCTGCAGGGAACCATCATGTTTTTTGGTATGATCTTTCTTCTCTTTTCCATCTACTACTTATTAGGTGGGGTAGGTCAGGCTAATCAGGCACTAACCAATTTAACTCCCTTACTACCTGCTGCAGCGGTGGAAACTGGAGCTAGAGGTTGGACGAGCATGCCTTCCCTCGGAAGTCCTTTCTGGTGGACCTTAGTTTCTACTTTGATACTAGGGGTAGGTATTGGTGTTTTATCCCAACCTCAATTGGCAGTGCGTTTTATGACTGTAAAATCCAATAAAGAACTTAACCGAGCGGTTTTTGTGGGAGGAATTTTCATATTTTTAATGACTGGGACTGCTTTTATAGTGGGTTCGCTCTCCAATGTCTTTTTCTTCCAGGAAACTGGCCAGATAGCAATTCAAGCTGCAGAAGGAAATGCTGATAGGATCATTCCTTTATTTATTTCTACGGCCATGCCCTTATGGTTTGCTTATATATTCATGGTTACTCTATTATCTGCAGCCATGTCCACTTTGAGTTCCCAGTTTCATGTGCAGGGAACTGCTATTGGAAGGGATGTGTATGAAACCCTTCGCCAGGTTAGAGGAGGATCTTCAGTATTCATTGCTCGAAGTGCCATCGCCATTGCCGTAGCGATTGCAGTAATTTTAGGATTTTTATTACCTGCAAGTATAATTGCCATTGGAACTGCCTTATGGTTTAGTTTAACAGTAGCAGCTTTCCTTTCCATGTATATAGGAGCATTATTCTGGAAACGATCCACTAAAGCAGGAGTTATTGCAGGTATGGTTTCAGGGACTATAGTTAGTGTTTCATGGTTATTTTTAGTCTTCAAAACCTCTGCTGAGGCACTAGGCATATCCCAATTTTTAGTAGGAACACCCACCCTAATTCAATCTGCGCCATGGGCAGCGGTAGATCCTCTAGTGATTGCTCTGCCAATATCGGCAATATTTACAATAGTGGTGAGTCTGCTTACTAAACCACCTGATGAAGAGCATTTGAATAAATGTTTTGAGGATATCTAATCTTCAAAATCTTTTTTATTTTTTTTTAAAATTTTTAATATACTGTAAAATTTAAATAATTTACCATACAAATCTTATTAAGGTGATAACATGAGGATTGTTGAGGAAATAGTCGGTAAAGAAGTTCTGGATAATACTGCGGTTATTATTGGAAAGGTTAAAGACGTGCAAATAGATATGGAAACCAATACTATAGAATCATTAGTTTTAGGAAAGGGAGGAATATCTGAAGGTCTGGGTCTTTCCAAAGGTGAAACAATAGTTCCCTATGACATGGTAAAAAAAATTGGAGATAAAATTTTACTAAAAAGTGCCATGGACTAATATTCATCAAATTTAATTTATTTTTTTTTTTTAAATCAGAAAAAACTCTAATTAGGGTATTCCATGGAAGTTCAAGGCATATGCCATATTTGTGGTAAAGCTGGTAAATTATATACTTGTTCTATTTGTGGTAGCTTAGTTTGCAGTAACTGTTATTATCCGGATCGAGGTGTATGTAATTTATGCAAGGCACGATTGAGGCTAAAAAAGTCCTAATGGATTTACTGCAAAAAAATGAAGTGATCAAGGTAGGTAACTTTGTTTTATCTTCAGGTAAAGAAAGTAACTACTATGTGGATATGAAAAAAGCTATTACCCAACCACCGATTCTAGCAATTATTGCTGAGATTATCAGTCAAAAGATTAAAGATGAGGATATCACTAAAATTGCAGGTCCTGCTTTAGGAGCAGTTCCTATTGCCACTGCCATCTCCTTAGAATCAGGTAAACCTTTATTAATGATCCGTAAATCAAAAAAAGGTTATGGTACTTCTAATTTAATTGAAGGTGAATTGAAAAAAGGAGACCAGGTAGTGGTGGTTGAAGATGTAACTACCACTGGTAATTCACTATTAAAGGCTATTAAAGCTATTGAAGATAATGGAGGATTGGTTAAAAGAGCTTTTGTAGTTGTAGATAGATTAGAAGGTGCTAAAGAAAATCTTAAAAGTTATGGGGTCAACTTGGAACCATTAATAGTGGTGGAAGAATTTTTAGATTAATTAACCTTTTTTTTTAGAATTTTTTAATAAATTTGACATATTTAATATTAAGCTTATTCCTGCAAATGTTTAACCAAATGTCCCAGTTCGTCAACTATGATCTGGATACCCAACTTAACTGCATGGGGTGATCCTGGAAGGGATACTATTAAACAATTATTATAAACACCGGCGGTAGCTCTACTTAGAATTGCAGCTGCTCCTAATTCTTTATATGTTTCATGACGGAATATTTCTCCAAAACCTTTCAATTCTTTTTCAAACAGTTCCTGTAGAGTTTCCACGGTAATATCCCTACTGCCAATACCAGTGCCACCAGTAGTGAAAATTACCTGAAGCTTCCCTTTTTGGATCATGTCCTCTACAGTTTGGGTTAGAATTTCAGCCTCATCAGGAATGATTTTATAATCCTGCACTGCATACTTTTCATTTAACTTCTCTACCAGCATCTGCCCAGAAACATCTTTGTTTTCATTTTGCAATGATTCCTGATAACGAGAATCACTTAGAGTGATCACTCCACATTTGACAGTAGAAGGACTACTTTTACGATGTGCTTCCATGCTATTGCTCTTCATATTACTAATACTCCAAGAAAATATTCTATAAGATTTAGTTCAAATTTTTATTTTATAATTTATATCCTTTAAGGATTTAATTGATTAAAAAATCAACCTAATTTATTCTTCCAATATGACTACCCTTATCATCCGATTTAAATGAAATAAAGAAAGAGTTTAACCGGGGATATGAGATTCACTAGATTAATATACCTCTAGATAGGGGGCAGGGATAAATTGGATTGGAGGCGGTTTTTTAGTTCAATTTAAACAAGTTTAAGAGAAATTATCATCCTGCCCCCCGATATAAATATATGCTTTCATGCATATAATTTTTTTTTAGTAGTAAATATAATTGAACCCTAAAAACATTTATAACCGTTTAAAATATTCTAAAGACTAAAAAATCATCATAATTACCATTCTACGAAAAAATTTAATATTTTTTTTAATAAAAGATGTTCACATGACTAAAAAATATCAAGTATTAGATGCTTCGGCTTTTATTGGAGAATTTTCAGCTGAGGATGCTTTAAATTACACCGTACCTGAGGTTAGCGAGGAATTAAAAGATTTTAAATCACGCTTTCTAATGGAAAGCTTGATTAAAGCAGGAAAGCTGCTGATGGAAGAACCAGACGAGGAAGATCTCCAGGAAGTGGAGAGCACTATAAAAAGTTCAGGAGATAATTTAAGGCTTTCATCTACTGATAAAAAACTTTTAGGATTGGCATTAACCATAAAAAAAAGATATGGGAAAGTAAAGGTTATTACTGATGATTATTCCATGCAAAATGTTTTAAAAATTTGGAAAATACCCTTCAAAAGTATCCTAACTCCAGGTATACAGGAGATCTTCACTTGGAAAAAAATTTGCCAGGGATGTAAAAAAGAATTTCCTGAAACTTATCCGGATGCGGAATGTGATATATGTGGGTCTAAAATTTATAAAAAAAGATTTAAGTCAGTTTAAACCAAAAAAAAATGGATTCTGGGGGGATTGTCGGTTAAAACTTTCTAATAATTTTTTCCTATAAAATCTGATATGGAAATAATCTAAAATTTTTAATTATTAATAAAAGTAAGCCTGGAAAATAACAACAAATTATAAACTATTAATCCATCTAAGCATAATCTATGAAAATCGGTGTTGTAGTTCATGGACCTTACATTGTAGATTCAGGGTATGCCTTAAAAATTATCAAATTTCTGGAAAATTATGGTGAAGTAAAAGTGAGACTGGGAGGCACCATGGGCAGAACCGCGGTACATGACGCCCATCTAGAACATCTTATCGATATTACTAGTAAGAGACTACCCAGTGCTTCCCTAGATAAATTTCACCAAGAAGGATATCATCCCATTTTTTTAATCAATTATGGAAAATCTAATATAACTGGCCATGGTTTCGGCTATAAAGTATTCAAAAGATCCCAAACTAAACCAGCAGTAATTCAAATAGAAAGACCTGGAGAAGATGATGGTAGCATCATCCCCTGGAGAAAGTCCTTAAGGCCTTTAGCTCATGAATTAGCCCAAAAAATGGGATTATCAGTTGTTCTACCTGCCCAGATTATTAAAGAAATATTCCGGGAAGGAACCGATTGTGGTCATCAGCATGGCCATAAAACTTACCGAAAACTGGTAGGAGTGACTCCAGATGAAAATATATTTTTAAATGGAATAGTAGTGGGCAAATCTACTTCCCATGAAGTGATCATGGTGACGGAAGATGGAATCCTCACCCAGATGATTGGGGGTAAAATAAAAGAACACGGCCTGGAAAAATTAGGATATATAGATCTTAATAAAGCGGTTATTAAAACCGGCCTGCTTAGAAGATTCAATATAGCTCCAAGAGTTATTAAATCCGAGAACAATAATAATAAAATTAAGGTCTCATTTTTAAATCATGCTGCTGAAGACATATATCGTTTAAAAAATGCGGATTATGTGGTAACCATTGGAGATGATACTACTTTGGTGGCAGCAGATATTCTCTACCGCTTTAATGTTCCCATCATTGGTATTACTGATGGCGACCTGGATCAAGTGGTAGAAAACGGCTTTAAAAGTTCAGGATCAATGATTATAGAACTGGAAGAAGGTTGGGATGATATAATAGGTGATATAATTTTTTTGGAGGTCTTCCAAGAGCAGGAGACCATTGAAATTGACGATATCGAAAATTTTAAAAAGGAAATATTACAAATTATTAATAATACAGCAGCAAAATATTATATAAAAGATACTGAGTTTGTTGAGGTGTAGAATGGAGTTAAGCCTTCTGGTTAAGTCTATAAAAAATTTTGGGGGAGTCACCCGCAAAAAACAAATAAGATCAATTACCACTATCCTGCAGGGTGCATATAATGTAAGTGAGCAAACCATGTTAGGATTTGGTGATGATGCCTCCGCCAT
>PWMT01000055.1 GCA_003558085.1 Methanobacteriaceae archaeon | reverse complement strand
ACTCTACATGCACCCATTACACTTGGATCATCCATATCTTGACATTTTTTTAACAGTTCTTCTTGGCTCATTTTATCACCGATATATTGATATTATTTTATGCTTTTTAGGTTTTATATTTTGGTATGTGTAGATTAAAATAATTAAGTTTTATATCCTAATTAGAAAGGTTATGGCTATAAATTTAGGTCTTCAAATCTTATTTAAAAATTATTATATTAATTAGTTAATAGCCGCGGTGTTCACATAGGGTGCGGTATTCACAAACCTTACATTTATTCAGATTTTGTACTATCTCTGGGTATTCATGATCATATATTATTTTTCTTACTTGATCCATCAACTTAAAAAAAATCGCCCTTATTTCAGAATCTATTATCACTGGTCTTTTATCTCCTAGCTGCACATATTCTACAAAACTTACATTTACATCTATTTCAAATTCTTTTTCAGTTAAAAGCGAGTATGCTACCATTTCCAAAGCATCGGATTCCCAAACACCTCTTAAAGGAGGACTTCCGTATTTAATTTTTACTGGAAAGTACTTTCCATCAATTATTTCTATTTTATCTACAATTCCAGATAGATCCAAACATTTATCATAAATCAAATAGCTATAGAGAGCAGGGGGTAGAATCATTTCCATTATTTCTCGCCCGGACTTGTTAGTGTTATTCATAATTTTAAATATTCTAAGGGATAAAATCTCAATTTCTAATTGCAATGCCTTTATCCATTCTTCTTTTAGTCTTAGAGGAGATGGGATATAGTGATCTAAATCAATAATAGCTAGAGCATTTTCAATTAAACTGTATACTCCTTTAAATAACATATTTTTTATTTTATCTACATCCATATTCACTTCCACTCTCCACATATTGGATCGCAGCATATCTTCAAAATCCTGGTGTAAATATTTCATTAATCGGTATGCTGAAGAAACTTTTTTAACTTCATAAATTCCTTCTTTTGCTCCATCATAACGTTGACTTAAGCATAATTTATAGGGGCAATAGAGATACTGGGAGATCGCATATACTTTAATGGTCATTTTTCATCACTTTCATATTTTATATTATTTTTTTATTACCAGTGAATTAAAAAAAAATTAAGTTTCTAAGATCCTTATTAGCACACTTTTTTCTAGAATTTCTTCAAGTTCATCAATTTTAGTTAGGGCCTGGATTAAATCCTTTTCTAAAGCTTTATGGGTTACCATGAAAATGGGTACTCCCAGTCCATTAGATTTTTTTCTCTGGCTTACCGATTCAATACTTATATCATGCTCGCTTAAAATACCAGATATAGAATGCAGCACTCCAGGACTATCCAAAGCCTTTAATCTAATATAATATTTAGACAAAATTTGGTCCATATTCTTTAAGGAAGATAAGGCAGGTTTTGGTGGTCCGTATATCATTTCTTTTTGGGGATTACTAATTATATTTATACAATCTCCTAGAACAGCACTGGCGGTAGGCATGCTACCGGCTCCTTGGCCATACATCATAACCGGACCTACTGCATCACCTTCTAAATAAATTCCGTTAAATACACCATTTACCGATGCTAAGAGATGTTCTTGAGGAATTAAAGTGGGATGAACCCGAACCTCTAATTGGTCTTCGATTTTACGGGCAATTCCCAGTAATTTTATAACATAACCTAACTCTTTAAGGGTAAAAATAATATCTTCCGGGGTTATATGGCTTATACCTTCTACATGAAATTTATTCTGTTCAATGTATTCTCCGAATCCTAAAAGGGTAAGGATAATTAATTTTTGGGCCGTATCATATCCTTCTACATCAAAACTTGGATCTTGTTCAGCATATCCCTTTTCTTGTGCTTGTTTAAGTGCTAAATTAAAATCCAAACCATTTTGAGTCATTTTTGTAAGTATATAATTGGCGGTACCATTGATTATACCATAAATGGATTGAATATGGTTTGCCGCTAAACTCTCGTTTAAAGATTCTAGAAGCGGTATTCCACCTCCTACACTAGCTTCAAAAGCTATTCTCACCTTATTTTCTTGTGCGGTAGCAATAATTTCTTCCCAGTGTTTGGCTAAGAGGGCCTTATTGGCTGTGACTACATGTTTACCTTTTTTTAAAGCCTTTAAGATAAAATCTAGTGCAGGCTGATATCCACCAATAAGTTCAATAACAATACTTATTTCTTCATCTTCTAAAACATCATTGACGTTAGTGGATAATTTTTTAGAATCTACTTCAACTCCTCGAGGAGTTTCAATATCCAGATCCACTATTTTTTTCAAATTAATATTCTTACCAACTTTTTTTTCAATTAAATCTTTATTTGCATTAATTAATTTAACTACACCAGTTCCAATAGTTCCAAATCCAATTAAGCCCATATTTATGGAGTGTTTGTCCATGAATTATCCCTCATTAAAAAACTATAATTATTATTAATATTAACTAAAGTAATATTTAAACGATTTGCTTAAATAATCAAGTAACATCTTCTTTAATTATTATTATATATTCACATCTTTAAATCCTTCAATTTTATGAATTCATCTATAGATTCTCTAGTAGTACCAACCACGATTCTGTAAGTTTCATCAGACCCTGTAACTTTTTCTAATTTACCTTTTACAATAACTTCTTCACCTTCAAAGGCTTGACCAGCATAAGTATGTGTAAAACATGCTATCTGATTTATGGGGACTTCACACCCTTCAATTATCTTAACCTGGTTTATTTCATAGATAGCAGGATTATCAAATGAAGCTAAGGAATCAGTGACCGTGGCTTCTACATAAACGGGACCAAGATCGTCATATCGTTTATTAAAATCGTCTGCATTTATCTCATCCCATTCTCTAGTAGCTAAAATATCAAATAATGTGCCTTGGATAAGCCCTCTATTATTTTTTCGCTTTTCATACCAGCAAAATTCTTCAAAAGATAGAGAAGAATCTTTAATCCTTTTTTTGTATATTTTTTTCCAGTAATCATCACTAATACTTTGGAAAAATTCTTTATCTTTCATTTTTTTAAAAGTTTCACGGGCCTGGTGATGATATTTTAAACCATAAATGACAAAATCAATATCAGAATTAAAGGTGTCATATAATCCTGGTAAAATTGACCCTGAAATTCCCATGCAATTATAGGGGATATCCGCATATTTATTAAATGTATCAGCAATTTTTATTACTTTTTTTAATAATGGAAGAGAAGGATTTTTGGTCATAATTTCTTTTAAACGAATTTCAGGTTTTAAAATTTGCTTTACTCTATCTAAAGGTACCCCCATCATCGGCTTCTGTTTATTTTCACATTTATATAAGTAGTGGGGATAATTTTTTTCTAAAAAATCATAGGCTTGATTAGAATCCACTTTAGAATATCTTATACCATTTTTAAACCTTTCCCCTTTTTCATGAGGAATATAGCGTAAAAAGGCCACTATTCTCTCTGGCGGATGCAGATAAGAAGTGGTGGCAAAGTACAAGTCATCTAAGGTATAAATGAAATCGCGAGTTCGGACTTTCATAATTAATAAATGTGAAAAGACCTTATTATATATGTTAGTTAATATGTTAGTTGATAGAATATTGCCTAATACTGATCTTAAAGGCGAAATAAATAATATTCAAATAAAAAATAATTTAAAAGCCGGATTTATTGTTTGTGCAGTGGGAAGCCTTCAAAAAGCAGTTTTGAGAATGTCGAATGCTAATATAAAAAAGATCAACGGTCCCTTAGAGATATTATGTGCTTCTGGTTCTGTTTCAGCTGACGGTATTCATATACATTTGGCTTTAGCTGATAAAAATGGTAATGTGGTCGGAGGTCATTTAAAAACTGGCTGCAAAGTATACACTACTGTGGAGATAGGTATTTTGGAATACAAAGGAACTTTTAGGAGAATATTTGATCCAAAAACAGGTTACAAAGAACTGGTAATCCTTAGATAATAAGGTTGTCTCCATTAATCAATAATTCTTTATAATACACCTATAAGTATTAATATCTTAAATATCATTATGACTAATCATCAGTTAGAGTATCTTATTTAAAGAGCAAGGTAATTATAATATGAAAATGATTCATAAACATCTCAAACATAACATCAACTATGATGGTAGTCAGATAGAGGCATCCTGGGCTCTAAGAGAATTTGGCATAAAAGGGCCTAATATAATTACTTGGATTGGCCCCATGAATATACACAAAGATAAAGTAATTGATTATGAAGACCTGGAATTAGAAATCAGATCAGATCAGATGGCTCATTTTATGGTGGAACAATTTGATTGTCAGCCTGCCAATTTAAGAACATGTTATCACCGGCAGAGGATATTAGTGATGATTTTAAAAGATGAACTTCAAAAAGGGGATATCTATTGTTCTAGAGATGGAGACGATCTTTATATAAATTCTGCTAAATTAAGTGTATCCATTGCCACTGTAACTCTAAATAGTATGAAAATTCATCTAGGGATTAATCTAAATAACCTGGGAACTCCTGAAGATATAAAAACAGCTGGAATTATGGAAGAAAATCCAATGATAACTTTAAAAGAGGTAATCAGGTTACAAGAAAATGTTTCCCTAGCATATATTAGAGAAATAGATTCAATTGAACAAGATATTTCCAAAACTCGTGTATTATAAACTTCTATTCTAAATTAAAATTCAATTACTATTCTAACTCATTTTTATAATTCTAGCTTAGTTAATAGTAAAAATATTTAGAAAAGGTTAATTTTTAATTTTATAAATTAGCGAATATTTAACTATCTACAAATAAGATATATAAAATTCCAATATAATTAACAACAGTAGTGCTAATGAACTACTGCTCTTTTTATGAAAACTTAGCTTTAAGTATTATATTAGAATTATTGTAATTGAAGGTTTAAATCATGAAAATTATTATTAATGGCATACATGCTAATTTAAGATTCTCATCAGCACACATGATACCAGAACACGATTCCTGTGGTTGTATTCATGGCCATTCTTATCATGTTGATGTTCACTTAGAAGGCAAGCGATCAGGAAAATTTGGTTTTGTAGTAGATTTTAAGGAATTAAAAAGTCAAGTCAAAGAAATATGTTCGCAGCTGGATCATAAATTGTTAATTCCATTAGAAAATGACTCAATTTTATTTAAATCCTTAGAAGGGTCTGTGGAATTTAATATTAGTGATAAAGAATATAAATTACCGATCCAGGATTGTATCCTTCTGCCTATACCATCCACATCTGCTGAAGATCTTTCTATATATTTTGCAGATATATTGTGGGATAAATTAAAAGAAAAAGGAGCAGACATATCTGTTATACAAATTTGCATTAACGAGGGCATTGGTCAAGGTGCTTGCTATACCATTAGCCATGATTAATGTTAAAAGTCAAGCATATTTAAAACTCACGAATTAGGGTAAATAATTTAGCTCCTAAGCTAATTATAGGAGATATTAATATGAAGGCACCTATTTTTGAAGTTTTTTCTAGTATACAAGGTGAAGGAAAACTTATTGGACGTAGACAAATATTTATTCGTTTTGCAGGGTGTAATTTAGATTGTGTCTATTGTGATACTCCAGAAAGTAAAAAAGCTACTAATGGAAAAGAATTTTCCATTGATGAAATATCTAGGAAAGTTAAAAATCTTTTAACTCCTGATTTTCATTCTATTTCATTTACAGGAGGAGAACCCCTTCTGCAAGCTGATTTTATTAAAAAATTTATGCAAAAAAATCATTATAAATATATGCTGGAGACCAACGGTTCTCTACCCTCTCAAATGAACAAAATTGCTGATTTAATTGATTATGCTTCAGTTGATATAAAACTACCTGAACATTTTGCAGATGAAGATAAGGGTGATTTATGGGAGAGAGAACTAGATTCCCTAAACATATTAATAGAACGAGATTCAAATACTTATTGCAAGGTAGTAGTGTTACCTCAAACCAAGGTGCCAATGATAGAGAAAACGGTTAAATATTTTACCAAAGAACTTTCCAACCCATCAAAAGTTTCATTGATAATTCAGCCGTCATATCCACTTGACTTTTGGGTTAAACACTCTCCTAAACTATTGAAAATGTCTGAAATAGCTGGTAAATATATGGATGTTTTCATCATCCCCCAGTTACATAAACTTCTAAAGGTCAGATAGGAGGTTATTTAGATGGAAATAGAAACTAAAGTGACAGTACACGATGCCATGACTTCAAATATTTTTACTGTAGACCCTAAACTGAGTATTGCTGATGCAGCATTACTTATGACCAAAATGAAGGTTGGTAGTCTAATTATAAAGACCAATGCGGGACCTGAAGGAGTTATAACTGAAAGTGATATTATTCGAAAAGTTGTTTCTAAAGATATTAGTGCCAGTGATATCACCATTGGCCAAGTTATGACTAAAAATCTTATTGTAATCGATCCTGGAAAGGAATTGAATGAAGCAGCTCGTTTAATGGCTAAAAGCAATATTAGAAGATTGCCTGTAGTTAAAGATGGAGTCTTAGTTGGTATATTAACTTCTAGTGATGTGATGGCTGTTTCTCCAGAACTAACTGAAATATTAGTAGTTAATGCCCGCATGGAAGAAAATCAAGTGAATTTAACTACTAATGAAAGACCTGTACCAGGCGCCTGTGAAAGTTGTGGTAATTTTATGGAATACCTTGATGAATTTGATGGAAAATTTTTATGTGATGAATGTAAAGAAGATTTAGAGGGTGAATAATTTGATTGTGGAAGATATAATGACCTCTAACCCAGTAACTGTTTCTTTAGATACCAGCGCTACTAGAGTGCGTTCAATCTTAAGAGACGAGGATTTTAGATGCATTCCTGTTGTAAACGGGGGACATTTGGAAGGTTTAATTACCAGAGGCGACTTATTGAATATCTCTACAACTAAATCTAATATTGAAGCCCGAGGTATTATGAGACGACCTAAAGTTATTTTAATGCCAGAAATGGACATATTTGGAGCTGGCAAAGCCTTATTATCTGCTCTGGAAATACAAGCCCCTGTAGTTGAGTCAACTACCAATTTAAAATTGATAGGAATAGTGAGCATAGTTGACATTTTACTAGGACTTCTAAAAGCTAATGTTGAACCTCAAAAGAAAACTTTAGAGGAAATTTATACCCCAAATGTAGTATCTTGCGACCACCAAGATCCAATTTCTAAGGTATGGAATCAAATGGACGATTCTGGCTATTCTGGACTGCCTGTTTTAAAAAAGGGTAAATTAATTGGAATCATTACCAGAAAAGATCTAATAAAAGCTCGTCATGTAAGCACAGGCTCTGAAACTGAACATGGTAAACGTTCGATCAAGATAGAAAAATTGATGAAGACCCCTCCCTTAGTGGGTACTGCTGATATGCCAGTTGAAGAGGCTGCAGATTTGATGATTAAAAAGGACATTGGAAGACTACCTGTAGTTAAAAATCCAGTTTTCATAAAAAATGAGCCTTATAGTTCAAAAGAATCAGAATTGGTGGGTATAGCTTCAAGAGAAGACATTTTGGGGTCGTATATATCTTGATTTATTTAAAAAAGGATATTGGAAGATTCAGGATAAAATTCATGTCTTTTTTCCTTAGCCCTGAATCGAATCTTATTGATTGTGAATATATATCAGCAGGTAACCCCACCGTTAATATGAAAAATAAAACAAGCAGTATTACTAAGAAAACTTTATTAACTATTGTCTGGAGAAAAAGCAAGTTATGTTGCTGGCCTACCAGAAATTTAAATCTAGAAAAATATTTTAAGTCTTTAAAATTGCTATTCAATTTAGATCTGACTTTTATATCTATATCTCCCAGAGAGGTGTATAAATGAGAAAAAAAGATACCGTAAACATAGTGAAATCTATGGACAGAGGTCCTGTAGAATTTGAGACCAGAACTTTCCAGCATGATGGCGATATAATGAGCATCGCCAAAAAAGAGGTGGTGACTATTCCTCAAACTGCCACCATTAAAGAAGTTGCTGAAATAATGGTAGCCAATAAATTTAGAAGGTTACCCATCACTGATCCTGGAACTGGAAAGTTGCTAGGAATTGTTACTTCCATGGATATTCTGGACTTTTTGGGTGGTGGAGAAAAGTTCAAGATAGTGGAAGAAAAGTATGAGGATAATTTTCTAGCTGCGATAAATGAATCAGTTAAGAAAATAATGACCAGAGAAGTTTATCATTTATCCTATAAAGATTCTGTAAACCAAGCAGTAACCAAGATAATGGAATGTGGAGTTGGAGGCCTTCCGGTAATTGACTCTGAAGAAAATATAGTGGGCATAGTAACAGAAAGGGATTTTGTTTTCTTACTGGCAGGGCTTTTAACTGATGAAAAAGTTGAAGATTTCATGTCTACAGATGTTATTTCCACTACCCCCGGCACTCCTATAGAGGGAGCATCTAAAATAATGGTACGTAACCGATTGCGTAGGATACCAGTGGTAGGGGAAGATAGGAAAACTCCCCATCCAGAAAAAGAAAAATTAGCGGGTTTAATTACTTCCACAGACATCCTAAAATTTTTAGGTGAAAGTAAAGCCTTCAATAATATGGTTTCTAACAGTGCTGAAGAAATACTCAATACTACAATTACGGATATAATGGAAAAAGAACTAATTACCACCACTCCCAACACTACCTTAGGGGGGGTCTGCGATATTATGGAAGAAGAAGGATTGGGGGGTTTACCGGTAGTTAAAAACAATGAATTAGTAGGGATTATTACAGAAAGAGATATCTTAGATGCCCTTAAATAATTTTAAAACTATTAATACAGGTGGTGATTTGATGCAAGTAAAAGATGTAATGAGTGATTATGTTGTGGTTGTTCAGGATACTGAACAAGTGGCCTATGCACGAAATCTAATGCTTAAACATGGATTCAGTCGTATAGTTGTATTAAATTCAGATGAAAAACCAGTTGGCATAATATCAGAAAAAGATATAACTCATAAAATGGGGAGAGAAGGTCCTAACTGGAAAAAAAGGCCTATTGATAAAATCTCTATAAAAAGGGCCATGAATTCCAATTTAATTACTATTTCACCAGAAGAGAATATTAAACAAGCAGTAGATCGCATGCTTAAAAATGATGTTAGCTCATTAATTGTGGTTGATGATGAAGGATTGGCTGGAATTTTAACTAAAACTGATCTACTTGAAGTTTATGTACAAAAATTTGCAGGGAAATGGAAAATAGCAGATTTAATGACACCTGAAGTGATCACAGTAGCTGAAAATCATAGTATTAATCATGTGATAAATTTAATGGAAGAAAAAAAAATCGGAAGAATTGTAGTCAATAGAAATAGTATGCCAATAGGTATAATTACTTCTAAAAATATTTCTTTGGCTTACGTCGAAGATCCGGGAACAGGAGTTAATATGGAAAAGGTTTATTTTTTTCGACAAATAGATGGGGAAGAAAAAAAGATTGTTAAAATGATTTCCATGTTAACTGCCCGGGATGTAATGAGTAATCATCTCTTAGTTGTTGGAGAGAATGCTGATTCTTTAGAAGCTTCTAAATTAATGCTGAAAGAGGATATAAGTGGTTTGCCTGTGGTTAGAAATGATGAATTGGTAGGTATTATAACCAAAACTGATATTATCAAAGGAATTCAGTGAATGAGTAAATCTTTTATTAGGCTTTGGAAGGGAACATTTCCCACATTTTTGGTTAGATTATATAAAAAAAATTGATCAGGGGATTTGGAATGCAAATAAAAAATATTATGTCATCAGATATCGTGGTGGTAGATAAAGATCAAAACGTTCATGATGCCTTAAGAATAATGAAAAAAAATAAAGTTTCTCGTCTGCCTGTGGTGAACACCAACAAGGATAATGTCAAATCATTGGTAGGTATGGTTACTGAAAAAGACATAGCTATGAAGTTGGGATCCTCTAAATTTACTAATTTACCCCCAGCACGTTTTCATGTTTCCACTGTAATGAATAACGAATTAATCACTGTTGAACCTGAAACTGACTTAGGAAACGCAGCTAATATGATGTTAGAAAATTATATAGGTGGTTTACCGGTAATGGAAGACGGAGAAATGGTGGGAATGATCACTAAATCTGATTTCATTGATAATTGCCGGGGAAACGCCTATGAAAATAAATTGGTAGAGGAGGTAATGAGCACAGATATAATATCTTTAGATCCACAGGAACGAATTGTACATGCTCGAAGACTAATTCTAGATTCGAATGTAGGACGTTTACTAGTCATGGAAGGAAAATTATTGGCTGGTATAATTACGGCTAAAGATATTGCTAAATCAATGATGTCCTTCCGAAAATTAGTGCCGGATAAACATCAATCTGCCCGTATACGTAATTTACTGGTAGAAGACGTTATGACTCAAAATGTAGATACCATCTCTGCTAAATCTACTATAGTTCAAGCTGCACAAATGATGTTGGATAAAGGATTCAGCGGATTTCCAGTTATTGATGAAGATGAAAAATTAGTAGGTATCATTACTAAAACAGACTTATTAGACTTGATGGTTGAAATGGAGGGGGTTCGCTAAATTTTTCCTGAAATGAAATGTCCAGAATGCGACATTAAAATGAAATTGGATTGGAAGAAAGATAACTCCCTAACCAATTTTTTTTATTTTTGTCCGGAATGTGATTTAAGGTCGCGAATTTCAATAGAAAACTTTTTAGATGAGCAACTTCATCAATTACTTGGTATTAAAGCCCATAAATTAGAAGAAGGAATAAAAAAAGGAAACATTAAATTTTACCATTCTTTAGATATACCTAAACTGCAATTTAAAAAATCCATGGGTAAAATGGAGGAAGGCACAGTAATATATCTAAGTAATGCAATTGAAGTCATAAGAGGATTTCCAAAAATTAGGAGAACATTACTTTTATCACCGGCTCTGGAAAAACATTTTTCAGATTATGTCGCTATAGAAGAAAAGATGAATGGTTACAATGTGCGACTGGCTTGTTTGGAATGTTCAGCTGATTCAAAAAAAGACCTTAAAATAATTGCACTTACACGAGGAGGTTTTGTCTGTCCTTTCACCACTAAAAAAGCACAAGAATTAATGGAGTTAACTGATTTTTTTAATGACAATCCCAATCTAGTCATTTGTGGTGAAATGATTGGAACTAAAAATCCGTATGTTTCCCATTATTATAAAGAAGTAGGTGATCTGGGCTTTAAAGTATTCGATATTAGAAAAAAAATTTCTAATCACCCTTTAACCTTGGAAAAGAAAAGAAAACTTCTCCAGAAATATGAAATTCCTGTGGTAAAATTATATGGCATATTTCCTGTTGAAAAAACTTCTCAAAAGATAAAAGAAATAATTAAACAAGTCGGAGAGCAAGGCCGAGAAGGAGTGGTAATGAAAGATCCTAAAATGGAATTAGCTCCCTTGAAATATACTTCTTCACCAGCACATATTCGAGAAATAGAATACGCATTCAATTTTCCCTTTGATTTTGGAAGACCATTCTTATTTTCCAGGGTTATAAGAGAAGGTTTTCAAGCATATGAGTTGGATGATTCTCCTGAAGAAATTAAACAGCGTGCACATAGACTAGGAGAAGCAATAATTTATCCTATGTTAAAAACCATTAAACTCATAGCCGAAGGAAAAACTGCTGTAGAAGATACAACTATTAAAGTAAATAATTTAGATGAAGCTGAAGAATTTGTTCGTTATTTACAAGCTATGGGAGTAAACGCCGTTTTAGTAGAATGTGAGAATGGCGAAGCTATAATTAGGAGAATACATCAATCTACCAATGATAAAATAACAAATTATCTTAAAGGAGGTCTTTATTAATTAATCTTAAAGCAGATAACAAAAAGACCTTAATAGCATTTTTTGGTCCTAAAGGCACCTTCACAGAGGAAGCTGCTTCTACTTTAAATGGTATTTTAATAGCACATGATTCTATAATTGAGGTTTTAGATGCAGTTAAATATAAAAAAGTGGATAAAGGTGTTGTACCTATAGAAAATTCGATAGAAGGCCCAGTAGGCGTTACTCTTGATTTATTAGCCCATGATTATGATTTAAAAATTGAACAAGAAATTATATTGCCTATTAATCATAATTTACTAGTAAAACCAGGAGATAAACTGAAAGATATAAAATCAGTTTATTCTCATCATCAAGCCCTATCCCAATGTCGTAATTTCTTAGAAAAACTGAATTTAACTACTCATTCAAGTTCCAGTACTGCAGCTGCAGCTAAAATAATTAAATATAAGAAAAATGCTGCAGCTATTGGAAATCAAAACGCTGCCGAAATATATGGATTGAAAATAATTTGCAAAAATATTCAAGACTTTGATAATAATTTAACTCGGTTTATAGTTTTATCTTATAAACAGCCACCAGTTACAGGTAGAGATAAGACTTCTATAGTTTTCTCGCTATCAAAAGATTATCCTGGTGGGTTATACGAAATTTTAGGTTTTTTTGCTCGGGAGAATATTAATCTAACTAAAATAGAATCCCGACCATCCAAAAAAGGATTGGGTAAATATATTTTCTTCATTGATTTTGAGGGGCATATTAGAGATGAAAAGGTTGACCCTATTTTGAAAATTATGAAAACAAAAACACCTTTTTTAAAAATATTGGGATCTTATCCCATTGCTGAGGAACCTGCATAATATAAATTAACCTAATCTTCGATGGACTTAAGCATTATAAAGGTATAATTATTTACTATTTTCTTTTCATTAAGAAATAAAGGCTCGAAGGAGATATATTACTCCCAATGCAAAAAATAATAATGTTAATATTTTTCCATACCTTCCAGGACCTTTCCTTAAACCAATAAGGTTCAAGATACCGGCACCGGTAAACAAGATCCCAATTATTAAAAAAAATAGGTTAATTTGCATGTTAGTTGTTTTCTGGAAAAGAATATAAAAGATTTGGCAAATTTTTCTCAATATATAATCCACTTTAAACCAGATTCTATCCTAAGTATTTACATATTGGTCATTTATCTACAAAAGATTGTAAAATATAATAAAAATTAATTTATGCTAGTATTTTAAATTTTTTTTAGTCATTTTTTAGGATTATTTGACATGTTTAGCATTAAATTCATCATTCTAAGACATATTTTATAAAGCATAAATCTGGCGGGTGTTTATCTTTATGGTAACAATTTACGCTTTTTTATAGACTAAATATTACTAAAAGATAATGAAAATTCTTTAAAAGTTCCTGATAATATCCAACCTTTTTTTACTATTTTCACAGAAATAAGTGATATTAAATTCCCATAATTTTCAACCCTACACAACTTGACAACCCAAAAAGGGAAAATTTTATAAAAAGAGATACTTTTATATTAATATTATTCTAAATTACTTATTTAAGCAAGAAATTCCAACCATAATATAAGGTTTCGATTCATTTAAAATTATAAGTTTCATCAACTTCGAAATTCACTTTCATATTCTGGTTATGGAGAGGATTAAGATTAGCGAACGTGACAAAATTTTAAAAATTATTAGAGGTCTGGATAAAGACCTGGAAGCAGGTAATATATCTAAAAGACAGCATGACTCTCTAAAAAAAGAATATAGTAGCCAGTTAGAAAATTTGGAAGCTGCGGCTAGAATACGCAGGTTACAGGGTCGTGGAAAAGTAGAAAAATCTTTGGATCATTGGGCAGAAAAGAGTAAGGAAGAAAAAGAAGAAATTGAGAAAAAAAAACTGGTAGATAAATATGTTACTTCTCCTAAATCTTTTAAAACTCAAAAACAAAGTTCAAAAACATCAAAACCCAAAATAAAAATGTTAACTGCAGTATTTCTAGCATTAGCATTCTTTATTGGGTCAGGTTTTGGAATTTATATGCTTAATATACCTACTTCCAGTCATGATGGAACGGTGCTAGTGAACGATACAGCATTCCCCACCTTTGAAGATACTAGGGATATAACTCAAGATATATCTGAAACAACTGTAACCCCAACAGAAGATACTAGGACCCCTATACGAGATATTGGTGATGGCAGAGATTCTAATGACGCTAATAACGGAAATGATGGAGAAAATGGGAATAGTGGTAGTAGTGGTAATAGTACTGGTTAATATTGAATAATAAATCAAATATTATTTTTTAAATTTAATTGAGGCAATTAGCATGATGAAATACTTTTTAGCTCTATTAGTAATTTCTTTAGTGGTTTTCACATCTGGATGTACTTCTGATAATGATTCTGACTTTAACCAAACCCAAACTTTCTCTCAAAATGGTGTTTCTTTTGAATATCCTAGTACCTGGGTGGTGGCTACTTCACAGGCCAATGATACCATAGTATCTGTTGCAGATCCTAATTCCATTAATGCTATTACTGGTTATGCTGACACCTCAGTTACAATTCAGCAAATAACTCTGACTGGAACACTTTATTCAATGTATGAAGAAAATTATGACATTTTATTTACTAATGAAAGTTATCAAAGGGTTTTTGAGAGTAACATAACTCTAGATGATTCTCAAGCATATGAAAATATTTACAGAGTAGATGAGAATGGAGTGCTAAAACAACAACGTGCTGTATGGTTGGAAAAAAACAACCAAGTGTATGTAATTCTATGCAGTGCTCTGGTTAATCAATTCGAAAAAGAAAAACAAAATTTTGATCTGATTATTAATACATTTAGAGTTAAATAATAAAATATATATTATCTATTTACTAAGTGATAAAATAAAGGCGCGTTATTTAATACTAAGGGTATAAATACTATCTTTAGATCTTTAATCAATTATTACAATATTAAGCATACAAATAATAAAATTTGAATAATATTTAGAGTGTCTAAAATGAAAAAATATGTTCTCATCATCATTCTCCTAGCAGCGGTAGTACTAGTCTCTGGCTGTTTGGAATCTGCAGATGAGCCTTCAGAATTGGAAACTCCAGATATAGCTTCTCTAACTTACTTTGCAGATGGCATATCTTTCGAATATCCTGAATCATGGATCACCTATACTGAAGACCTGAGCCCAGATAATTCAGTATTAGTGCTAAATCCGGAATCCCAGGATGAGGAGGGCAATATTGAAACGGTGGTGGCAGTTCAAGTAACAAATCTACCAGATGGTCAAACCCTAGAAGACACATTCAATGCTACTTATGAGTCAGCTGCAGAAGATCCCAACTTCGTTATAATATCTCAAAGAGTTTTATCCATTGATAGGATTAAAGCCTATGAAAACATAAGTCAAGTGGAGGAAGAGGGAGTTCAAAAAAAGAAAAGAGACATTTGGCTGGAAAAAAATGGAATCATTTATGTAATTCGCTGTGGAGCATTAACTTCTGATTTTGATCAAGAGCAGATAAATTTTGACTTAATTATCTCCACTTTCCAAATACAGTAATTCAAATTTTAATAAATACTTCCTAATACTATTCATTTTTATGCTTAGCTGAGTAAAATTATAGTAATATTTTTTAATTTTTTATTTCTTTTAGGCATATATTTATATTCTCAAAATTTATATTATTTAAAAGAATCTGGAACTGAGGGATAGGATTAATTTCTAGAATAATATAATTAATCTTGATTAAACCTGTCTTTTTATTTTATAGTTTAGGAAATAATATATTAGTGCATTGTTACTGTATTCTAAAATTAATTTCCTTAAAATACAGGGATCTTTGAACTTATTAATGAAAAAATACTGTTTAATTTGTAAATTATCATGTTAATCAAGGAAAAAAAGGAGGAATTATGATGGAACTGCCAATATGCGATGTCTGTTTAAAAAGTGGAATATTCTGCCAAGGATGCGAAAAAAAACTTAAAACTGGAGAAATAACTCCGATTGAGTTAGACATTGCAATTATACTTTATAAATTGGGTGATGGTAAAATTGGATTTAAAAAAACTATCGACATGGGCGAACTGTTGGTTATCGTCACTGATAAAGACCAGGTGGGCAAGCTTATTGGCAAGGGCGGTAAGATTGTAAGGGCTATTTCCAAGCAAATAGGAAAAAAAGTAAGAGTTGTAGGTGAAGATTCTGATTTGAAATCTGTTGCTAAAGATTTATTGGCACCCGCTCGGATTTCAGGAATAAATATAATGTATGGTAAAGATGGTCGAGAAAAATATAAAATTCGGGTAAAGAAAGAGGATGCTCGACGCATACCAGCAAAATTTGAACAGTTAAATTCTATTATTAAATTGCTGACTGATGAAGAGACTATGATTGTAGTAGATTAAATATTAAATTTTTATTTTTCAATGGATGTTAAATTATGGAAATTATATTATGCGTTACCGGAAGTATTGCAGCAATAGAGTCTGTAAAACTTGCTAGAGAGCTTAAAAGGCATGATATTGATGTAAAATGTTTCATGAGCGACGATGCCTGCCATATCATACACCCCTATACTATGGAATTTGCCACGGGTCAAAAAGTGATTTTAGAACTAACCGGTGAAATTGAACATGTTAAACATGCTTCTGCAGATTTAATATTAGTTGCTCCAGCCACAGCAAATGTTATAAGCAAGTTTGCATATAAAATATCTGATAATCATATTAACGCACTTTTAATCACTGCTGCTGGTCAGAATACGCCCATTATGATGGTTCCTTCTATGCATGATGCCATGTTTCAAGCTGTTCAGGAAAACATTTCAAAACTAGAAAAAGAGGGAATTATTTTTATGGATCCTCGCATGGAAGAAAGTAAGGCTAAATTTCCTAATTTAGATGATATTGTGCTTAAAGTGTTAAGAGAAATGTCTTCTGATGATCTAAAAGATAAAAAGGTTTTAATATCTGCTGGAAGTACTTATGAAGCTATTGATCCAATCAGAGGAATAACTAATCGCAGCTCTGGTAAAATGGGGCTTGAACTAGCTAAAGAGGCTTATTTACGTGGTGCAAGCGTTACTTTACTGGCTGGTGAAATGAAGGTTGAAGTTCCTAATGTGATCCCGGTGAAAAATGTTTTATCAGCCAATGAAATGGCATCTGAAATTTTTGATCTGATTCCAGAACAAGACATATTCATATCTGCTGCAGCAGTAGCTGATTTTTCTCCCCAAGAATATGAAGATAGAAAATTATCTTCTTCCCATAGTTTTAAATTGGAATTAAAAACCACTCCTAAAATAATCAAACAAGTAAAAAAAATCAATCCACATATTTTTTTGGTTGGATTTAAAGCTGAATATGATATATCCCCTGAAGAACTTATTGACTTATCCAATAAACAGATAGAAGAAACTGGTTCCAATATGGTGGTGGCTAATGATGTTTCTCAAGAAGGCGCGGGGTTTGGATCTAAACTAAATAAAGTAATTCTAGTGGATAATGATGTGCAAGAAACAGATTTAATAAGCAAGAAAGAGATTTCTCAGATTATTTTTGATATGATAATCAATAAAATTGAAATATAATAAAAAAGAGGTTGGACTTATTTTCTCAAAAGAAAAGACATTTCAAGTTTTTTTAGTATATAATAATATAAAATGAGTTTATTTTTCACCAACCAGGGTTTAAGCCAAGTGTGGGAGTAGTAATTATTATACAGGCAATCCCCTGGAGGTGAAATTATGGCCACATGTTAGATGATGTATGGGCAATTCATAAGATATGCCTCTTCTATCATATAAAACTTTCACTCCTGCGCAAAAATAGAAAATCTTATATAGAAAAAAAATTTGTGGGTTACCTATCCTTTCTTAGCATTTATTAAATATATTAAGATAAAGATCATATTTAGGCCTATTTTAGAAAATTTATCAAAGAAACCTATTTAAAAAATATAAGTTTCATTCATTTAACATAATAATCATCTATCTAGGTTAAAAACTAAATTCTACTAGCAATGCGAGATGATCTTTTTCGTAAGGAGACAATTTAATTTTTTCTAAAACCCGGAACCCTGACGTTTTTAATTTTTTTTCCTCTTCTTTAAATACTTTGGCAGGCTTTTTAGTTACATCTATACTCCTCGATTTAATCATGATTAAGCCCTTACCCTCCTTTTTCATACTTAATCTCATGTTCTGCATGAAAAGATCGCTCTGTTGGGGCTGAGCTACATCAGCATATACTACATCCACTTTTTCTAGAAGATTCAGATATTTTTGAGGTTTAGTAGCATCCTCTAATAAGGGCATCATATTATATCTATTTTCACATACTCTAAGCAACTCTCTCATCATACGCGGTGAAAATTCTACACAGTATATTATGCCCTGGCTTAATATATCTGAAATATGGGAAGCGGTGGTACCAGTGGAGGCACCCAAATATAGAACTTTCGAATCTATATTTAGTTCTAAACTTTCCAATCCATTTAAAACTGCAGCAGCCAACTTAGAACGACGAGGATCCCATACTCTATATTCCTTTCCTTCAAAATCAATTAATGTTTCCCCATATACTTTAAAACCTTTATTAAGGTTTTGAGTAACTAGGGAATGGTTAAGAAAGTATACTTCACTTAATTGATTTAATTTTTCCATAATAATCACAGCTAGTATTCAAAGTTAACTTTATTTCCTGTATATCAAAGGTTTACTAATTTATTCTCATTTAATTCTTCTTTATTAATTAAAATATTATTTCTTTTTTCTTTTCCTATGTTTTTTCTCTCTTTTCTTTATTTTTCTTTTAGAGGTACGTTTAGGAAAAGGATTCTCCTTTTTAATTTCATCTAATTTAACCATCAATTCTTTTTTGATTTGAGGATCAAATTCACCTGAAAAAACATCTTTTATCACGGCTAATGATATTTTTGCAGCATATGCGCGGGCTATTTTTCCCCGCATCCACCATTTAGCCCCCCGAATTTCAGGATGCTGATATATTATTCCATGCTTAGGTGGACGTTCTCCAGTTTTTAAATGCCTAAACAATGCTTTTTCTGCCCCTAGTATTTGTATGGTGCTAGAGGGAAATTTAGCTAATTGTTCAATACTTCCCACATGAGCAATCAATTTAGCTCCCAGTACCGCACCACATATTTCCTTAAGATTAGGAGCAATTTTACTCATTTTATTTTCTACATATTTTTCTAGGGTTATCCTGATATCCTGTAAGGATTTAAGGGATAAGGCGAAATTTCTAAGAATAAAAACATCCTCCTCCTCTATTTCAATACCTGCGCTGGTCTTAATATCCACATTGAATTTATCCAGATTTTTGATAATGTTGGTACGATGGCCGTGTTCAGCAATTAAACCTACATAGGTGCTATGATTTTTAATTACATCCATTTCTGGAAAGTGAATGGCATACCACTCTCTAATTCGTTCAGATAATTTACTGATTGATTCATCTAATTCTTCAATAGAAATAACAGCATGTATTAAAAGTTTATCTTCAGATTCTCCTGTTTCTCTTATTCTTTCTTGAGCCAACTTTATATAAATTGAGTTTACTATGGGCCTAAAATCCTTTTCTGATGTTAAAAAACCCACTTCCTTTAGCATTTTAGGAAGATTAGATCTTAAATATTCTCCACCATGGTTAGGAAATTCAAATTCAAACTTATGGTTATTTTTTAAATGCCTATAACTGGAAATATCCCTTGATTTTTCTAGTACCACTACATCATATTCTTTTACTATTCTTCTAAGCAAAACTTTTTCTTCTTTTACAATAGTACCTTCTTGCATATCCCTTAGCCGGGAAGAAATTTCATTACTTGGGAAAAGTTCATAATCAAAGAGAATCAAATCTTCATTAAAAGCCATAAATCCAGCCAGGCAACTGGTGAGATAACATTTCATATAATTAAATCTGTATGCTATAATTTAAATTATTAATTATTTCCAATTTTATGTAAAAATAATTTATAATACACGATTTAAATCTATCAAGGTGTATTTATGCTGGAAATCGAACTTTGCGGGATTAAATTAACTAATCCGACCATTTTGGCTGCAGGAGTAATGGGAAGCACTGCAGCTTCATTAAATTGGGCTTATCGTTCTGGAGCTGGTGCGGTAGTAACTAAATCATTTTCTAAGGAACCTAATGAGGGTTATAAGAACCCTACTACAGTAGCGGTGGAAGGGGGGATAATCAATGCCATTGGTCTTTCCAATCCTGGACTGAGCGCTTTCAAAAAGGAACTTAATCAGCTAGATAATGAGGTAAAAGTAGCAGCATCTATTTATGGTTCTTCCCCAGGAGAATTTGCTGAAATAGCTGCAGAGATGGAAGATTTGGTGGATTTTTTAGAATTAAATGTTTCCTGTCCCCATGCCATGGAGGGTTGTGGAGCCAGTATTGGCCAGGATCCGGAACTTACCTTTGCCGTGGTTAAAGCAGTTAAAAATGAAGTTTCCATTCCTATAATTACTAAACTCACCCCCAATGTTACTGATTTAACCGAAATAGCTCTAAGCGCGGTAAATGCAGGAACTGATGCCTTGACTTTAATTAATAGTTTAGGACCGGGAATAAAAATAGATCTGGAAACAGGGCTTCCCATTCTCTCAAATAAAGTAGGGGGAATGTCAGGACCGGCTATTAAACCTATAGCTCTTCGATGTGTATATGAGGTTTTTAAAGTAGTTGATGTTCCTATCATAGGAGTAGGGGGTATCGTGAAGTTTCAGGATGTGCTTGAATTTTTATTTGCCGGGGCCAGTGCAGTACAAATTGGAACTGCAATCATGTATCAGGGACTAGAAGTATTCACTGAAATTAGCAATGGTCTGGAAAAATATATGCTGGAAAATAATTATAGTAAAGTAGAGGATCTAGTGGGTATTTCCCATAAAATTTAGTGCCCCACTCACTTTAAGCAATTTTAAATTTTAAGTTTTAAGGTAGTTTAGGAGTAATTATGTCAAATATATCTAATGTTCCCCAGGTAAAGGAAATTAAAAATATAAAAAATGAATCCAATACAGTTAAAACCTTTATTTTTGACTGGAAACTAGACTCTAAATCTGATTATCCTCTACCAGGACAGTTTATGATGATCTGGAATTTTGAAGATGAAAAACCCATGTCTCTCTCGTTAATAGATCCCATAAAAGAACAAATTGGGTTTTCCATAAAAAAAGTTGGTGAATTTTCCACTAATATACATACTCTAAAAAAAGGGGATAAATTAGGACTAAGAGGGCCTTACGGGCGAGGTTTTGAACTTATAGGTTCTAATATACTGGTAATAGGTGGTGGAATTGGAATGGCTCCCATTTCAGCATTTGTAGACTTTGCTTTAGAAAGAGGGGTTAAAGTAGATGTTATTACTGCCTCTCAAACTTTGCATGAAATTTTATTTAGGGAAAGATTACAAAAAGCTGGGGCTGGGGTTTTAAGTTGTACTGATGATGGTACCTGTGGATTTAAAGGATTTGCTACTGATAGATTAAAAGCACTATTACAAGAAAATAGTTATGATTTAATTGTTAGTTGTGGACCAGAGCTAATGATGAAAGCTGTTCTAGATCTAGCAGATCAATATCAAATTCCCTGCCAATTAGCTCTAGAACGCTGGATGAAATGCGCCCTAGGTTTATGTGGACAGTGCTGTGTGGACGATACTGGCTGGAGGGTTTGTGTGGAAGGTCCAGTTTTCTGGGGACATGAACTAAAATTAATCACCGAATTTGGTAAATATCGTCGGGATTCTTCAGGAACGCCAACTTCATTTTAATGTACAAGTTCTATCTTTTAGATAAAAAATTTATATCATAAAATGTAATGCACTATTCTGAATATTATAATATCATATGTGTTAGGGAATGGATTAAATGATCTACAAATTAAAAGGAACGATTACTTCAGCTTTGTTTATAATTTTAATTCTACTTATATTATCTCTAATAGTTTTAAGTCCATTTTTAAATATTATAATTATTGGAGCTGTTTTTGCTTATGCTATTCAACCTTTATCCCAAAAAATGGAACCATTTTTACGTTATAAATCTTTAGCTATTATTGTAGCCATGATTTTAGTTATTATACCTTTAATTATACTGATAATATATGCCGTGGTTTCTCTTATTAATTTATTACCCGAATTGGTAGGCTTAGCTCAAGATTCAGGGTCTATGACGCTTAATGAACGAATAAATTCTTTTTCAACAGATTTAATAATTTTTCTCCCAGAGGAGTTGCAGCCTTATGTTAATCCTTTAGCGGAAACTATAAGCAGCTTCCTTAAAGATACTTTTAAAGGAATTCTTAATTATCTATTGGGACGGGTAACTTCTCTACTTTATGTGTCAGTTAATTTATTTATATTCATATTCTCTGTTTTTTATCTGGCACGTGATGGAGATAAAGTTTGGAATTATTTGAATTCATCTATTCCTGAGGATAAAAAAAGATTTTTCCATAAAATGTTTGCTGAAACAGATAAAGTATTAAAAAGCATTTTTTATGGCCATTTTTTAACTGCAGTGGTAATTGGGTTCATGGCTGGGCTTGGATTTTATATATTAGGGTATCCCTTTGCCTCATTTTTAGGTATACTAGCCGGATTTTTAGAATTTATGCCTTTTATAGGGCCATGGCCGACATATATAGCCCTTTTTATTTATGATATATTTATGGGGAATTATATAAGGGCAGGTTTAGTATTAATATTAGGGGTATTACTCAGTGGTAGCGATGTCTATATCCGACCTAAAGTATCAGGTAAATATGCACATATACATCCTTTGATCTTTTTATTGGGTTTTATCGGAGGGCCATTAGTATGGGGTATAACTGGATTTATATTAGGCCCTCTAGTTTTGGGGGTAACATATGCAGCTTTAATTACATATAAAAAGGAATCTGCTAAGTCTGATCTGGATAGTTCATCCTCCAAATCACAGGAAACTTAATTTGACTAATAATTCATTTTTTCTGTTCTAAAGATTTATAGTACTAATAGACCCTAAAATATATAATTTTTATATAAAAATTATAATGTAATATTTAACCTTCTATTTTAATCGAATTACTTTATTTCTTTTTAAATATGGTTAATTATCTTCATCTAATTAACTTTAAGTTTATAACCATCATTTTAAAAAGATATTTTTCCTTAGTTTTCATGTTTCATCTAAAAATTTATACTATTAAATTTAAACTATACTGTTATGGAAACATTAAACATGATTTTACTGGATATTGATTATGTCACTATAAAAGAAAAACCAGTAATTAGATTATTTGGAAGAGAGCAAGGATCAGAAGATGATAAAATTATTATAGCTTTGGATAAGAGTTTCAAACCATATATATATGTTATACCTTCTGATCTAGATCTTTGCAGAGAACAGCTTCAAAGTTTAGGCTTAGATAATATCGAAGAAATTAAACGTAAAGACTTGGGTAGAGATTTAAATGTGTTTAAAGTTACTTTAAAACATCCCCAAGATGTTCCACGACTTAGAGATGATATATGGGGCCTAAGTGAAGTAAAAGAGATAAGAGAACACGATATTCCTTTTTATCGTCGTTATTTAATTGATAAAGGAATATTTCCCATGTCGGAGATAAAAATTAAAGGAGATTTAATTAAATCATCTTCCTCGGTTTTCTCGTCCTCAAAAAATACTCAGCTCATGGAAATTAAAAACCCGCCTAAGCATGTAGAATCTGATTTTCCAGAATTGAAGATATTAAGTTTTGATATCGAAGTTAGAAATCCAGATGGAATGCCTAATGCAGAAAAAGATGAAATAATCATGATAGGAATCGCAGGGAATATGGGTCTGGACAAGGTAATTTCCACTAAAGGAGAGGATCACCAATTTGTAGAGAAAGCAGCCAATGAGAAGGAAATATTAGAAAAATTTGTGGATACCATAAAAAATTATCAGCCAGATCTTTTAGTGGGTTATAATTCAGATAATTTTGATTTCCCATATATAAAAGATCGTGCCAAATTATTGGGAGTTAAAATGGATTTAGGCGTCGATGGATCTAATTTAAAATTCTTAAGAAGAGGTTTTGCTAATTCAGCATCCATAAAAGGAATAATACACGTGGATTTATACTTAGTGATGAGGCGTTACATGCATCTGGATCGTTATACTCTAGAAAGAGTCTATCTGGAATTGTTTGGGGAGCAAAAATTAGATCTGCCTGGTGATAAATTATGGAAATACTGGGATGCTGAGGGAGAATCCCTTGAGAAACTTTTCTATTATGCACGTGAAGATGTAATAGCTACCTATGAAATTGGAGAGAAAATTCTGCCCTTAAATCTAGAACTTAGCCGTATTGTAGGCCAGCCCTTGTTTGATCTTTCTAGAATGACTACAGGTCAGCAGGTGGAATGGTTTTTAATTCGAAAAGCACATGAATTTGGTGAAATTGCTCCTAATAAACCATCCCATACACAATATTCTATAAGGCGAGGGAAAAGTGTTGAGGGTGGTTATGTTAAAGAACCAGAAAAAGGTTTACATGAAAATATAGTTCAGTTTGATTTTCGAAGTCTCTATCCCAGCATCATTATTTCTAAAAATGTATCTCCAGATACTCTAACTGATGGGGAGGATTTAAAGGTATATCTTGCTCCAGAAAGTGGTTATAAATTTTTAAAAGAACCTCGAGGTTTCATACCCTCGGTTATAGGCCAAGTTCTTAAAGAAAGATCCCGCCTTAAATATAAAATGCGTGATTCAGATGATCTTTTAGAGAAAAAAATGTTAAATGTGCAGCAAGATGCATTAAAAAGATTGGCTAATACAATGTACGGGGTTTATGGTTATTCTCGATTCAGATGGTATTGTCTTGAGTGTGCTGAAGCAATTACTGCCTGGGGAAGAGATTACATTAAAAAAACTATGGAAGAAGCAAAAATGTTCGGATTCCATAGTATTTATGCTGATACTGATGGTTTTTATGCAACCTATAATCCTGAATACCAGAATTAAGATTAAAAGCAGAACTTAAATTTATTTTTTAAGGGCTAGTTTACTATTCTTTATTTCTTGCATAAAACGGTATTTAATTTCTTCGGGCTCTAAATCAATTATAGGAACATCAGCATTACCTGGATTAACTTTCATCTGTACAAAAACCGGACCTTTACTTTCCAGTGCTTTTTTGAATTCAATTTTTTCTTCAAAAACCAATACTGTGGGAAAACCTGCTACTCGTGCAAGATCTGATAAATTTACTTTTTCACTATATGTACTTTGACAACCTGTTGATCCATAGCACTTATTGTCTAGAGTTATTAAAATTAAATTAGAAGGTTTTTGTGCACTTATAGTAATTAAACTCCCCAGATTCATCAAAATTGATCCATCACCATCAAAAACCACTACTTTGCGAGGATTTTCACCAGATTTTCCCGCTTCATTTAAAATTGAAATAGCTAATCCTAAACCTATCGATGAGGCTAGGCCCATTGATCCCAGCATATAAAAATATTTTACATTATCTTGGATTTGATAAAGCTCCCGGGAAGGAAATCCAATATTACATATGACCAGTTCTTCATCTAATTCATCGATTATTTGGGCCAAAGCTTTTATACGATCCAAATCAATCACCACTTCTAATATATTTCCTACCAGTATTGATTATCTAAAAGTACTCCCACCGGAACTCCACTTAATTGTGAATGTTCCCAAGATTTTAAAATAATATTAAAGGCTTTTTTAGAATTATCAGGTTTAAAGAATGTTATATCGAGTGAATCTAAAATTTTAGGGGTGGCTTTTCCCATAGGGATCTGACCATTAATTTTCTCGCCTAAAGTACCACGATGGCTAATAATCATAAGTAAAGGCATATGATATAATTTAAATAGGGAGGCAAGAACATTCACACTGTTCCCTAATCCGGAGTTCTGCATCAATATAGCTGTTTTTTTCCCAGCCAGGTATGCGCCAGCACAAATTCCAATACCCTCTTCTTCCCGGGTGACGGGTATATGTATCATATCTGGAGTAGCTTCCACCATTTTTAATAATTCTTTTAAATTAATGCAGGGTAAACTCACCACAAAATCTATTCCGGCTTCCACTAATCCCTGATAAACGGCTCGGCTACTTTCCATAATTTAATCTCTCCTCAATTAAATAATTAAATCATCTAAATCAATATTTAAATCAGTAGAGATTTCTTGTAATTGTTGGTATAGTGTATTATCAATTTCAATACCTTGATCCATATGTTTTTTAACATTCATGACCTCCATATCTCCAGGTATGACTACATTCTCCTCAACTTTAATTTCTCCTATAAATTCATCTACCTGATCCTTGAAGTATTCTAAATCTACAAATTTAGATGGATCTATAACAATTATAAGATCTCCTTTAGTACAGATCACATCCGGATTAGCTGTACCAGTCACTGCTTTACCATAAGCAGCTTTAACCATAGGTCCAGCTAATATTTCAATCATAAATGCTAGAGCATAACCTTTATGGGCACCAAAGGGAAGTATGGAACCTTTTAAGGCTTCTTCCGGATCAATAGTGGGATTTCCCTCCACATCTAAAGCAACATTTTCTGGTATCTCTTCTCCTCTCCTAAATGCCTCTAAAAGTTTTCCTCGAGCAGATGCCGAAGTAGCCATATCTACTGATACATAGTTCTGATTTGATGGAATACCAATGGATATTGGATTTGTACCTAGTATGGGATCTTTACCTCCAATAGGAGCTACCGCTGGCTCGGTATTGGCCATAACAATTCCAACCATATCCTGCATTATAGCCAAATCTGAATAATAGCCAGCTACACCAAAATGATTAGAGTTATGGATTCCTATAGCACTTACTCCGGTTTCCTTTGCTTTTTCCAGTGCCAATTCCATCGCATTATAAGTTACTACATGCCCAAAGAGTTTTTTACCATTTATTAAGGCAGTGGAAACAGTTTCTGATTCAATTTCAATTTCTCCCTGAGGTTGGATATAACCGTTTTGTAGACTTTTAACATATTGGGGGAATCGTCCTATTCCATGGGAGGAAAAACCTTTCAAATCTGCATCCATAGTGGCTTCAGCCACAATATAGGCATCTTCTGGAGAAACATTCATTTTTTTTAGTATCTCCATGATTATCAATTTTTCTTGTTCTGCCGTAATTTTCATGATAAAAACCTCTTCATACCTTTTTCATCTATACTAATATTATTTTAAATAATTTTTAGATTCAACCTTTCTTTTTGCCCATCCTCGTATTATTATAAATTGATTTCAGGTATTAATCATTAAAACTTTAGTTGATAAGTAATAATAAAATCTACAGCTCGATCACCTTATTAGTAAATGTATTAATTTGAATTTTTTGTCCTATATCATGTACTGCTTCACCAATAAGATAGGCTTTATTATATTTTTGAATAATCTTTAAGGCCTCTTTAGCATCTTCACTTTTCAAAATCACTATAAAACCAATGCCCATATTGAAGACACGGTACATTTCTTTTATCGGAACATTAAAGGAATTTATAGATTTAAATATTGGTTGAGGATCTGGTAAATAATTAATTTGATAACCAATATCTTTTTTTAAACGTTTAAGATTATTAAAACCGCCCCCAGTTATATGAGCCAGGCCATGTACTTCTATTTCACTACTAAGAAGATCCATTATAGGTTCCACATAAATATTAGTGGGTTTTAAAAGTTCCAATCCCAGGTTATGGTTAGGAAAACCAGGAAGAGCATCGTCTACTTTTAGCCCTGCTTCTTGAAAGAAAACTTTTCTAGCTAAGCTTAGACCATTACTATGAATACCGCTGCTTTCTATTCCTATAAGTATATCGCCAGCTTGGATTTTTTCACCAGTTATTATTTTATCCACGTCTACCAAGCCTATACCTGTACCAGCCAGATCAAAATTCCTAACTATTTCAGGTAAAGAAGCAGTCTCTCCCCCTATAATAGAAATTTTCGCTATTTTAGCACCTTCAGCTAATCCTTTACCAATCTGATCTGCTATATCGGGGTCTGGTTTTTCAACAGCTAAATAATCTACTAAACCTATTGGCTCTGCACCTACACATATTAAATCATTTACTACCATAGCAATACAGTCTATACCTACGCTATCGTATTTATGTAACATCTCCGCTATCAAAATTTTGCTGCCTACACCATCAGTACTCATAGCTATTGCTTTATCCCCTAAAGGCATAAGAGCGGCAAAATGGCCACTTTCAGTAATTACTTCTCTATAGTGGAGGGTTTCTTTTATTCTGGAGGTTAATTTAGAAACTGTTTCTTCCTCTAAATCAATGTCTACTCCAGATTCTGAATAGGTTACCAATTAATCACCCGTTATATTCATTTCATAACCCCTTTAAGTATCCTTTTTTAAACTATCTTAAAATTTTTAGACTATTCTCATCCTTTTTTATTATCATAGTAATTATCAGCGCACGATTTTTTTGTATAGGTAATATTCTTATTGAATGCGCACGGTTTCCAGATTCATAGGGGTTTTAGTTTCTATTTTATAACTACGATATAAACTGGAAGCAAGGTCAAGGGTTTTATAATTATCACCATGACATACTAAAATCTTCTCTGGTTTAGGAGATAAACGACGTACATATTCCATTAATTGACGACGGTCAGAATGTCCACTAAATCCTTCAATATTTTTTATTTCCATTTTAACATTATAAACCTTGGTCTTTCCTTCTTCTTTTAGTGGAATTTCAGTCCAACCTTTCTGTATTCTTCGACCTAGTGAACCTTCAGCTTGATAACCTACAAATACTAATGAATTTCGCTCATCTTCACAGAGCCATTTGAAGTATTCTACAGAATTTCCCCCGGTAAGCATACCAGAAGTAGATAAGATAATAGAGGGTTCACCTTCTACAATATCCTTTCTTTCATCAATTCCATTCACCTTATGGAAAATCTCAGAGATGAAAGGATTTCGTCCCATATGGAATATTTGATCTCTTAAGTCTTTACTTAGATATTCTGGTCGGGCGGTGTGTATGGCATTAGCCTCCCATATCATTCCATCAATGTAGATAGGTACATCTTCAATTAGACCATTCCTCATATATTCTTCCAATACTATCATCAATTCCTGGGCCCTTCCTACTGCAAAAACAGGTATTAGAATTTTACCTTTTCTCTTAAGGGTTTGATAAATGGTTTTCATCAGTTCTTTTTCTGCAGTATTCCTAGAAGGTTGAACATCATCATGTCCTCCATAGGTACTTTCCATGACCAATGTTTCTATTCGTGGAAATTTAGTAACCGCTGTTTCTAAAAGACGGCTTCTTTCATATTTAAAATCTCCAGTATAGACCATGTTGTGCTGTCCATCACCAATGTGCATATGTGCCATGGCAGAGCCAATAATATGGCCAGAATTATGTAATGTTAAACGAATATCTGGGGCTATATCAGTTACTTCTCCATAATCAAGAGTAATAGTATGTTTAACACTTTCTTTAACATTTTTAACATTGAAAGGTAATGGTTCATCTTCTCTATGAGCTATATCAATATGATCTAACTGTAATAGAGTCATAAGATCTCTAGTAGGGGTAGTACAATAAACTGGACCTTCATAACCATAATGATAAAGATAAGGTAAAAATCCAGAATGGTCCAGATGAGCATGAGATATGATAACTGCATCTAAATCATCTAAAACAAATTCAGGAACATTTAAAAAAGGATAAGAGCTTTTATCATCTCCACCAGCAACATTTACTCCACAATCAAGAAGAACTCTACTATTGGGAGTTTGTAAAAATAAACAAGAACGGCCTACTTCTCGGAAACCTCCCATGGATGTAATACGAGTCCAATCATTATCATATTTAATTTCCTGATGAATTTGATTCCCTAATTGTTGTAAGATTTTCTTTCTCTCTTTACTATTGTGTCGTAAGGTTCTTCTAATTCTTTCTATAATTTCAGAAGAAATAGGAGGTGTTCTTAAAATCTTCGGAGCCCAACCTGTTTTTTTTACAATTTCTCTAGAGGTTGATCCGTATTTTCCAATTACAAGTCCTGGTTTACGGGCTTCAATAATGATTTCACATGTTACATCATCAAAAGAAATATTGGTTATTTTAGCTTCTTCAGGAACTATTTCTTGTATTTTTTTAATGGCCTTTTCAGGTTCACTTAGCACGGAACGATCTGAACGTATGATTATTCTTTTTCGTATATCTTTAGCCAAATCTCTAATCATATCTCCATTTTCAGTAATTATTTCCGGATTTTTAGTGTATATTACCACTTCTGGTCCTTCAAATTCAATTTTAGCTACTTGTACTCTAGGCGGTAATCCTTGTACTATTGTTTTTTTGATTTCTTCTAGAATCTCTGAAACCATAAAATCACTTCGAAAAAAATAGAAAATAGCATAAAACTTTTTTTTATGCTAAAAATCAATTTAATTTATAATAAAAAAAATTTAAAAACTTAGGGCAAAAATTAGTTAATTTCTTCGGTCTTCTTTTTTACTTCGTTTTCATCTAATATTTTAAATCCTTCTTCTTCAGTTATGGTGGCCACTTGTATACCATTTCCAGAAAAACTATCTCTTTCCATGGCTGATTTAAGTGAGCGAATAGCAATTTCAACTCCTTCTTCAATGTAAAGATCTTCACTATAACGATCTTCTAGAACACCATAAGCAATGGGAGATCCTGATCCAGTTGCAATAAATTTATCTAATATCATTCCACCAGAAGGATCTAGAGAATAAATTTTAGCTCCTGTATCATCTACTCCTCCTAAGAGTGTCTGTACAAAATAAGGATAAAATCTGGATGCATGTAAAATATTTGAAGCTAATGCTGATGCGGATTCGATGCTCATTCGTACACTGTTTCTCATTTTGTATAAAACTACTTCGGCACTAATGTATTTCATCAGAGTCTGGGCATCAGCTACAGATCCAGCAATAGTTGCTCCTATGTGATCATCAATTTTGAAAATTTTATCGGCAACCTTATGGGCAATCAGATTACCCATACTGGCTCTTCTTTCTGTGGCAAAAACAACTCCATCTTTACAAGTTATACCTACAGTTGTAGTGCCTTTTAATGTGTTTTGATTGTCCATAAATACACCTCGAATAAAAAATAATAGTAAAAACAGTTCTAAATCTACTTTAACTTTCATGCTATATAAATATTTTTCAGTAAGTTTTCACTATTCTTTAGATATATCCAATTTAATAAATTATTTGCTTTAATTGCGCTTAAATCTAAACTTATTAATTTTTTAGTAAAAAATAAATAGGCTGATTTCATCTTTAATAAACCTAAAAAGGTAAATAAATTTAGGTTATTAAATCTTCTAATTTGTTTTCTTTAATACCCTTTTTGATTTCATGACTTATTCTCTGCCCCATACTCATTTCTTCACCGAATAAAAGGTAACTATAGGCAGAACCATTCATGAATGTATTGGATCCTCCATCAGTACGAGCACTCATTTCAAAGGTTATTATTTCCAAATTATCAGTGCACATGGTCTGTAAACAGAAAGGTCCGTTCATTCCAGGAGGTACCAGATTTTTAGCAGCATCTACCAATCTATCTCCAATGTCAAATACCTGTGGTAGCAGCGATTCTCTCATTACCACAGGATGATTTCCAGTGATAACATAAGAAGGATCTAATCCCACTTCTAACTGATCTTTAGCTGGTATTCGTACCAAACCATCAATATTTGATTCAAAACGACTATCCATACCCAGTACTTCTACTTCATCATGCAATACAGAATAGAAGAAATGTACACAGAAATTTGTTCCAGAGATATATTCTTCAATATGTGCATGGGAAATATCTTCTTCTTCAATCCAGTTTCTCTCTTGCATGGCTGCAATCCTTTCCTCAAATTCTTCAGCAGAAGATGCTACAAAATAGCCTTTTCCTCCTCTAGCACCTGGAAATTTTACTATAACTGCTCGATCAATATCTTCTGGATTATCATATTTATAAGGCATTCTTATACCAGAATCCTTAATTAACTTTCTCTCCAGATCTCTTTCAGCTTCCCATCTTAAAATATCCCTATTTCCAAACATAGGAACATAAAAATCATTTTCTATGCGATCTAATCCAGCATAAGCCACGAAAGATCCGTGAGGAACAACTATACTATTCATTTCTTTTAATTGTTCCTGTACTTCCTCGTTAACTATGTCACTAAATTTGTCTATTATTATATATTCGTCAGCCACCTTGAAACGCTGGTAAGGTACTTCTCTTCCTTTTTCACATACTACAGCAGTCTTAAAACCTTTATTTTGTGCTCCTTTAAGTATATGGAGTGATGTATGACTTCCTAAAGTGGCTATGGTTAGGTCTTCTTTATTATATCCATCAAGAATACTTACAATTTCGTCTTGGTTTACTTTACTCATAAAATCTCCCTTGAAATTTCTTTAATTAATAAACATATTCCTATATAGGGAATTAAATACTTTTATTAAATATTTCAAAAATTTGAGTTGATAGTATTAGCTTATACTGATAGTTATTTTTTTTGTCTTGAACTTAAGCCTTATTAATTAATAAACTGTAGTAGTACTTGCTTAATAAGCCCTTCTTTATCCCTCATCAACTTCATACTAATAATTTATCTACTATACTTTTAATATGCACTTTATATTATCTTTATATTAAGGTTGCAATATGAAATGGAAGCAAATAGGAAGCGTAATAGTTGTTGATAAAGAATCAGAAGACATTTCACAATTTTTAGAATTTCCAGATGTAACCACAGTTGTCCAAATAGTCAATATCAAGGGTAGGACCCGTAAACCGGTGGTTAAAGTTCTCTATGGAAATCAGACTGAAACCATCCATAAAGAAAATAAATGTTTTTTTAAATTAGATGTTTCGAAATTAATGTGGTCCAAGGGCAATACCAATGAAAGAATGAGAATAGCTAATTTGGTGCAAAAAGGAGAAACAGTTGTAGATATGTTTGCAGGGATCGGTTACTTTTCCATACCCATAGCGGTTCATTCACCTCTAAATAAACTATATTCTATTGAAATAAATCCAGTAGCTTTCCATTATTTAAATGAAAATCTGATCTTAAATAAGATCCAAGATAAAGTCCAAACCTTTTTAGGAGATTCAAATAAGATAACACCACAATTAGATGCAGATCGAATAATCATGGGTTATATTGGAAACACTTGGGAATACCTTGAATCAGCCCTGGAATGTATCACTGAGGGGGGAGTGATCCATTATCATGAAACAGTCCCTGAAAAAATAAGGTTTAAAAGACCAATATATCGCCTTAAAAAAGCAGCAGGTGACCGGAAAGTAACGGTATTGAATCAAAAAATCATAAAAAATTATTCACCCGGAGTACTACATGCGGTGGTGGATGCCCGGGTAGAGAGTATTTAATTAATCAAATTCTAATCCGGTTTAATAGAATAACTTTTAGAGTTAATAAAATATTTTAAATAAATAGATTTTAGTGATAAAATTAAAATTGTAGGTATTGACTTAGCAGCAAAAAGTGAAAATGAGACTGGAATGGCAATTTTAAATAAAAAAAAATTCTATATAAAAACATTTTTTGCTACTGAGGATATAATCCAGGAGATCACTAAAGTTTCTCCAGAAATAATTGCCATTGACGCGCCATTATCTTTACCTAAGGGGCGATGTTGTCTGGAAAAAGAATGTGATTGCAGCATAAGGGGACATTTTAGAGATTCGGATAAAAAGATAAGGGAGTTTGGACCAGTCTTGCCCTTAACTTATCTTGGAATGAAAATGTTAACTTATAGGGGAGTGTATATCAAAGAAAGATTAAAAAAATGTTTTTCTCCCTCCTTTCAACCAAAAATTATAGAAGTTCACCCTCACACCTCCCAGAAAATACTGAATATAGGGGAGGATAAAAAAACTATATATTCCAATTTAAGCCATTTCTTTGCTTTAGATAAAACAGCAAATGAGTTAAGCGACCATGAACTTGATTCTATTATAGCAGCACTTACCGGACTTTATTTTCTTTTTGGAAAATTTAAAGAATTAGGGGATGTTAGGGAGGGTACAATCATAGTCCCGGTCTTAGAATTAGATTTTAACACGGATATGTTATTTTTTAAAAATATAAATATATAATTTAATCCCAAAATTATTGTTTTCGAGTTTTATAACTATTTTCCATTTTATCTATTTTTTCCAAAATCCAATCACTTAAATAATCAGGGGACATGTATTGAGGATAAACAGCCAGTCTTTCTTTAAGTTTAAACCCTGCCTCATTAGTTAACAATTCTAATTCTTTTATTTCTGGCCAGGGTGCTTCTGGATTCACATAATCAGGGGTAAGTGGAGAAACACCTCCCCAATCATCCACACCACACATTAAAAAAATCTGGGCGGTTTCTAGATTTAGATTAGGCGGTACTTGAATACTTACATCAGGAAAAATTAATTTAGCCACCGCTACAGTTTTAATCAACTCTAAAAGAGATGGTTCTCTATAGTTTTCCATGGCAATTCCTGGTTTGGATTGGAAATTCTGAATTATAATCTCCTGAATATGGCCATATTTATCCTGAATCCTTCGCAGCTCTAGGAGAGTTTCAGCTCTTTCCCGAATATTTTCTCCTATACCAATTAAAATCCCGGTAGTAAATGGTATTTTCAGTTTACCTGCGTTTTCAATAGTTTGAAGACGTAACCATGGATTTTTTCCCGGACTTTTTTCATGGGCAATGGTGGACATTAAGCGTTGACTGGTGGTTTCTAACATTAAACCCATAGAGGCATTAACTTCCTTAAGCATCTTTAAATTTTCTAAGCTTATGGTCCCGGGATTAGAATGGGGTAATAAACTAGTTTTTTTTATGGTTTCCAGGCAGAGATGATATAAGTATTCTACCATATCCTCAAAACCTAAGTTGTTGAGAATATTTTTAACAGGAGCTAATTCTTCGGCATGTTCTCCAAAAGTAAATAAAGCTTCTCTACATCCATATTTTTCAGCTTTTTTTAATCTTAATATAACCTCAGATGGGTACATTAAAACTGAATTGTTAATAGTTTCAGGATCCTTACGGAAAGTGCAATAACCACACTCATTACGACAGAGCTCAGTCAATGGCAAGAAAATATTTTTAGAATAAGTTATATGGGAATGTAATCGTTTGGAGCTGGCTTCTGCCATTAATTTTAAGATATCATTTCCTTGAGTATTTAAAAGTTGAATTATTCTCTCAGGGGAATATAAAGATAAGGACATATATTTCATCCTATTCTAATGAATTTTCAGTATTAGATAAAACAATCTCTACAAAACAGGGCCCAATACCACTTTTATCTTTCCATAAAACAATGAAAAATCCTATTTTGCCTATAAAACCTAATTTGTAATTCACGAGGAAATTCATGGCTTCCAGATTCTCTTTCATTTTATGGATTCCACCGGCATCTGTTTCGCCCTGTATTTTTACACTAGCCCTTATATGTTCATCCATTATAGATATGAGTGAAGCTGCTTTCTTTGAGAACATATCCACCTCTTCAGCTTCCAAAAATGAAAATAAGTTTTCTAATTCTAAATTCATTTCTTGGGGCCCTATTCTTTTTTTAGATCTACCCCTTACAATTAATATCTTCTCGGCGTCTATAGCAGGCCTGGAACCATCAAAAGCTTCTAGATATTCCATTACATATCCTGCTGTTTTATGAAGTCTGATCAAAATATACCTCCCTGAGCTGTTATGGACCACATATCGTGCCATTATTTTTTTTACTTGTTCAAAACTATAAAATATAATTCCTTATTTAAACCTTTAATTGACTTGATTATAGATGGCGTCATTCTTGGTTTTCAATTCCTTCAATTTCATATTTTAATTCGCCCATGGTGGCTACTTTTTCAGCGAAGGCATTGTGGCGATGTATACTTTCTTCGTTTATTTGACGTACTGTTACCATGGTATCATCTGGTAGATAAGAATAATCTTTCACGATTTTATGTACCATATTCCGCACACAATCTTCCACAAACATCGGGTTTTGATGAGCTTTAATCACAATAGCGTTTTCATCAGGTCTTTTGAGCAATTCACTAATACTGGCACTCATAGATTCTTCAATGATCGTAATTAAATCTTCTCCACGAATGGTTTGATGGTGAGGTACTTCAATCATGATCATACCTCTACCTCTCTGATTATGGGAGGCGAATGAAACCGTATTTAAAACTTTTTCCAGTGTTTCCTTATCTAAAAATTCAGCTAATTCCTGTTTTGAAGTTTCTTTAACGGATTCTTGAGCACATGGACAAACCGTCATACCAACTAATTCTGCCCCAATCATCTTTCTAATTACAACCTCATCTCCATCCCGGTATCCAATAGCATCAGCCATAATTTTCGTCATTTCCTGGGATCTGTTCTCGGTAATAGGGGATTTTTTCATGAACATGAAATCGCTTTTCATACTCACTTCAGCTCTTTTAGCATACTTATGTTTTTTTAGCAAGCTGTTTACTATTTCTGCACATAAAGACTCTAACTCCAGTGCAGTATTTTCCACCATTTCTTCTAGAACTTCACTAATGGCTTCTGGATTTCGGGACATGTGGATCCCTCTTTGTTTGCTTGGTAAATCCACAAAAGCATCAAAGGTAGGTAAAAGTATGATGGGTCTTTTACCTTCTCTTTCTATTTTTAATAATTTTTTAACCCCACTTACTCCCACCCGGGTTAGGTGGATGGGTAAAATGGGAATTTTATCTTGTGTGTCAGGGAAACAAACTAAACCCAATTATTTCACCCCGATATTCATATAAACACGGTTTTTATAATAAATTAATAATTTTACTTACTCTAAATGAAGGAAAAAAATATTTTTTCCAAACATTCCATTCAAGTTAAAATTATTTCTACAGACTATGTTTTCCAAGTATTTAAATTAAAGTAATCTTTTAGATATAAACTTTTAATTGAATTATGAAGTACTTTAGAAAAAAATTTCAATATAAAAAAAAATATCTGCAAATCTTTACAGAATAGATTATGATAAAAAGATTGTAATTATCTTTTTTGCAATATATCAATTAATTCGGAATCATTTATATCTTTTAAATTTGGTTTTAAAACTAGTTTAGCCTTATAAAATTCCATGGCCCGTTTTCCAAGAATCTCTCCATTTAAATCATCTTCAGCTAAAACCAGAATATTTTTTAAATTCAACTTTTCCTGTTTTTTAGAAATATCATTTTTCACATGTTCAATTTTCTTATTTATTGCTTTAATAGCGGTTTCAGGTAGATGGGGGTTGAGTAGTTTCATATCGTCACTGGCAAGGGGCACTCCTGCTACAATTATATTTTGTACATCCACTCCCATCTTCATCAAAATTTTCTTAAAACTAGTTTTAGGGGTGATAATCAACCATTTTTGAGAAAGTTGGTGGATCTGATCTTTTGCATTAACCTTTTCCATCACCCCAAAATCTGATAGAATGTTTTCAATATTTTCTCGAGCAGCCAGCAATTTCCTGGTAAAAATACGAGCTTCTGGGGCAGATAAATGATGGGATGGTAAACTGGGGTAAATATAATCTTCAGCATAGATTAGTTCTTTTAAAGCTCTATCAAATAATTCCGCGTTTATAGTACCGCTAGTGGCTTCTTTAAGATCTTCATTTTTAGTTGAAGCCTTACCTGCAATTTTAATGAGTTTTTCTGCCTGTTTAAGTCTAATATCTTCCATTTAATAGCCTCACAATCCAAAAAAGGGTGAAAAATTATCTTTAATTTTTTTTAAAGTTAGCAAAGTATTTTTTGATACTTTATCCCTATTTAGGTAATTTTCCTCTATCTTATTTCTATCCTTATATTTTTCTGTTGCAAGTAATTTCTGCTGCATCAATCCATTAATAAAACTAGTATTAGATTGGGCCAAGGCTGTTAAATTGTAACCCCCTTGTAACATCACCGCCATAGATCCCTGTAGATCCATTAAATACTCCCCTATCCAGGAAAAGAAATCTTCATCTAAGTTTATTTGAGATAATGGATCATCACTATGGCCATCAAAACCAGACTCCACCAATAGGAATTCTGGCCTGAATTCATCAAAAATAGTTGGTAGAATTTGTTTTAGAATCCAGATATAATCTGAATTATCTGATCCAGGCGACATGGGTATATTAAGGTTATATCCCTCTCCTTTTCCGGATCCTATTTCCTCTATAAAACCTTTTCCTGGAAATATAGTATGGGGATCCTGATGAATGGAAATATACATCACCTGAGGATCTTGGTAGTAAATATCTGCATCACCATTACCATAATGCACATCGAAATCAAAAATTAGGAATCGCTTTTTTGGGTATAATTCTCGAAGATATTCCACAGCAATGGCAGTATTATTGAATAAACAAAATCCCATAGATTTTTCTCTATTGGCGTGATGACCCGGGGGCCTTCCCACCGAATATGCCCATTTTTCACCATTTTCAACTTTTTTTACAGCTGTTATAGCCCCTCCAGCTGCTAAAAGAGCCACATCATAACTTTGAGAGGTGGCATAGGTGTCAAAATCTAGATAACCCCCTCCTTGTGCACAGAAATCCTGGATATAATTTAATTGTGAGGGGCTATGTACTCGTAATAAATCCTCGGTAGTGGCTTTTTCAGGATTCAAGATAGGTACAGAATCCAAAATTTTCTGGTTAGATAAATTTTCCATTATACTATTGGTTCTATCTTTATTTTCAATATGATTAGGGTCTTGATGTAAATTATAATCTGAGGAGTAAATTATCACTGTGCAACCTCCCTCATTTTATCAATATTTATTTCTTGGCAAGTAAATTATTTATTTCTTACTGGACATAATTAACACATATAAGAGTGGGGTATGATTATGAAAATTGAAGAACCCATAAAAACTACGGTAGAAGAAATTCGCAAATTAATGGATATAGAAAATTTTATAGGAGAACCTATTGAATTAGAGGATAAGCTTTTAGTTCCTGTAATGAAAATGGGTGTAGGTTTCGGTGCTGGTATGGGTAAAGGTGAGGCAGCTGAGGAAGGCGAATTAATGGGAAGTGGATCTGGCGCGGCTGCTGGTGGTGAACCTATGGCGCTTGTAGTAATATTTAAAGGAATTTCTGGTCCAGAAGGAGTGAAAGTACTGGATCTTAGCAGCACTGGCGTATTGAGCAAGGCCATAGATGAATTAGGTGTTTATTTACCGGAGATACTAAAAGAAATTCAACCTAAAAGAAAACAAAAAAAAGAATCAGCATCTAAAAAAGATGAAAACGAGGAATAACATATATCTAAATTTTCTTTAAGAATCTAGGCAACAATTAACTTCAATATTAAATTGAATAAGGAATTTCCTAGGTGGATACAATTGTTGTTAATCCTCATCTTTTTACTTATTTTAATTCTTATCTTGCTTTTAATTTTAATAATACCCTTCCATATTTCTTTAAATCTCTATAAAAGAGGATGGCGATTAGAGGGGAACATGGAGATTAAATGGTTCAAAATCAGATTATGGACCAAAAAATTTCCAGAAGAAGATAAGGATAAAATAGAGAAAATAGAGGAAGAGGATGTTAAATATAAGAAGTTATTATCTGAATTTTCCTGGAAAGATTTTAAAAAAACAGTCAATTTAGTTATACAAGCTAGAGTTTTCATTCTAAAATTTTTGAAAATTGTGGTTAACTCATTTAATTTGGAATTATTTAAAGTTCATATAATTCTGGGCCTTACCAGTCCCGCTGATACGGCTAGTACTCTGGGATGTATGTGGGGTGCAGCATCCATATTCAATACTCATCCTAAATTCCATTTTAATGCTTCACCTGATTTTAGAAGAGAAAGGATAGATGGTAATCTAGTATTAATGTTCAATATCCAACTTTTAAAACCAATCGCTGCTTTCATATGGCTTTTAACTAAAAAACCAGTATTATTATTGCTTTGGAATTTAAGGAAGTATTAGAATGATTAATAAAGAGAATCTAGGACTAAATTTCCAGGAAGAAAAAATTTTCCTGAAAAAAATCCATTTAAATGGACGTGAAATTTATCCTCTCCTTAAATTGTCCATAATTTACAGTGAAAATAGTATGGCCATGATATCCTTAGATCCCATTGCCTGGCTAGTCATAGAAGAAATCGAAGAAAAAGTTAATCTTAAGGAGGAATATTTAATAATCTTTGATAGTGAATTTGATAGTGAAACTCTTTTTAAATATTTTGAAGAAGAATTAACTACAATATAATTATTAGCCCATAATTTAGGCTAATTTTTGAGATTAAAGCTTTATACGCAATTTTTTAATAAGGAAAACATCCTATTTAAATCTATGAGATGAACTTATATCTATAAATCAAAAGATAGTCTCTAAAAATACTATAGTCTGGAAATTATTTTTAGTTATTTTAAGATTCTTTATATTTTTTAGCTAAACTTGAGATTAACATCATCATAACTTTTTATAAGAAACTTATAGCATTTTAGCAGATCCTAAATCTTCTTTTACTACATTAAGGACGGTTTGGGTATAAGTTCTCTGTACGTCAGGCTCTTTTAATAAGCCTTTTATAAATTCGTCTAAACCATTTGTATCTTTAAATTTAGCTATCAAGAAAGCATCAAATTCTCCGGTAACATCATAAACTCCCAGTACATTTTCATGGTAAGCAGTGCGAGCTTCCCAATTTTTTAAAACCCCTCCTTTTACCCTCACTCCTATAATAGCGGTTAATTTATAACCTAAACGAGAATGATCAATGATAGGGGCAAATTTTTTGATAACTCCCGATTTCAACAATTTTTCCACTCTATTGTGAACGGTTCCCACAGAAATTTCTAGTTCTCTGGATATTTTACGATAAGACATGCGACCGTTTTCATTTAACAAGGTTAATATTTTTTCATCAATTTCATCTATTTTGATCAATTCAAACTCTTCTTGTTCCATTTGCTCACCAAAAATAAATTAATTTTTGAACAATGTTTAGTTATTTCTTTTTTTAATATTTACTTCTTAATAAAATGTTAAGGTTGAAATCTAATTTCCAGGAGGATTTTAGAGGTCTATTTTCAATGAAATCATGACCACTCTATTAAATAATAATAATTTAAAAGGAGTTAGTAATTGGATGGAGAGTTAGGACCGGATATTAATTAACATTTAACTTGAAAATTAAAATAAAAAAATAAAAAAAAGGGAGTTAAATTATTCATAGGCATATATTAAGGCCAGTGCTCTGCTATAGATCAGGGAAAGATAGGGTGAAATTATTAAAATTGATATTATAGATCCTAAAATAGGTATTAGATTTATTATACCCGCGATAAATCCACCTACTACACCTACTATTATCAATACAACATACCATATTATATAGTCCACCCAGCCGATCTCAGCGATTATATCTAGAATTTCACTAAAACGGAAAGCAGCTCCTAGTTCGCTATCATAATAGGCCATATTGGCTATGGCAACCATAGCAATTAAACCTAGAATAATACCTAGTATTGCAGCTATAAGGCCAGTTAAACCTATAATACCAGTAAACATTGTAGGGGGGCCTGTTACAGGATCTAAAGGCGCAGCAGTAAGAGTACCTCCAATTCCGACCGCCAATATTACAGCTGGAATCAAAAAGTAAATAAACTGTACTACAAATACCTTAAGCCCATCAACTAACATCTCTCCCCATTCATCAAATTCTGGAAGTTCATCAGAACCAGCTATAGATGCTTTAAGAGCTCTAAAAATGTAACCAAAGGCTAAAAAAGCAGGAATTATTAAAAAACTGAGTAAAGTCACAATTCCTAGAATTATAACCTTTTTCCAGTCTGATGATGGATAACGAATAGCATCAGAATATATCTCTCCAACATCCATTATTTCACCTCTTATTATTTACTTAATATTTGGCTATTGCCATTGATTTTTATATCCCCTTCCCCTTAATAAATTAATTGGCTTGTTCATTCTGTTCCTAGGGTTTTTTTAATCTTAAAATCATCTTAATCTTAAAAATAAATATGTACTTAGAGAAGAAGATCAATTTCTTACCCCTATAAAAATAAACATTTTATAATAAGGATCTAGGGATTTGCAAATAATAACTGATTACTATAACTTACTGTATAATGCTTAATCACAATATTTTTTGATTATATACTATATATGCACTAACTGTTAGTTATTAACTAAAAATAATCCTTGAAAATTTAAGCACATAGTACAGATATGTTTTTACCCTTTTGGTGTATGGTTAGGATGTTCTTACCCTTTTGGTGTATAAGGTTAACATTAATTCTTCAATTTTAGTTAAAGAGGCCTCAGTTTTAATTCCAGTAGGCTTAAAATGAGTGGGATGGGCTGAATATCCTTCCTCCTTTAAGCCATTTAAAACATCTATTAAGCGCGGAGAACTTATCTTCAATTTTTTACTGATTACATGAAGATCATAAAAGGTGGGAGGAGCTTCCGCTTCTTCTTCACATAAACCTAGAAGTTTTAAAATTTTTTTTTCTTGATTTAACTTTTTTTGTTCAACCATTTTACGCATAGACCTAATAAAATAACCCTCCTGGATATTACCTAACCATAAAGGCCCTCCTATTAACAATTTTTCTCCACAAAAGGGACATTTTTCTATAATGGCGGGAGCTATACCTTTTATTGGTTTTCTAAATAAACAATGAGGACAGTGAATGATATATCCTATATTTTTCAATGATTGGTCTGTTTTAGCAGCTCCTTTATCTATTTCCAAATAAATTCTCATATAATGTTCACTGGAATGGGAGAATTTTACTTCCACTCTTTTTTTATACTTAGCCATAATTCGGGCTATAAAACTAACTAATATACGTATACCTATTTCATGACAGTATTCTGTTTTTAGAGGCATGGAATTATATTTGCGTATACATGGTTCTTTGTAGGTTCCACATAGAGATGAAGTATCAGTAGCAGTTACACAAAGCATAGATCCTGATTTAAGAGAATAAGCTGCCGATTCTATAAAATAAGATGGGGTTCCAAAGGGATCTATATCTACTACATCGAATTTGCCTCTATTAGTCCTTAAGTGAAGATTTGCATCATTATGACTT
>PWMT01000074.1 GCA_003558085.1 Methanobacteriaceae archaeon | reverse complement strand
ACTCATAAGCTAAGACTTTTCCTAGCTATAACTTCTATAGACTCATAAGCTAAGACTTTTCCTAGCTATAACTTCTATAGACTCATAAGCTAAGACTTTTCCTAGCTATAACTTCTATAGAGAGAAAAATAATGGTTTTATAAGTATAATCCTGTTTTAAGTATGCTAGAATTAATTACCGGTTAAGAAAAAATTAGAATTCTTTATAAGGACCTCTATGGTGGTCCTTACTACAAGAGCTTAGGGGAGTTAAAGATTCTTCAGGAGTGTTAATTGGTGAGGGATAACCCATTTTATCCAGCACTGCCTTGATATCCACCTTGGTTTTGATGCACCCATCACGGGAGAGCACCACTCCTTGGGGTGAAAAGGAAGCCATTTTCATCATAGCCAAGTTTAAGTCCTGATAACAGGCCACACCTAGTACTGCTTTAAATTTATTTTTCTCAGCTATTTTCTGCAGGAAGGTGGATCCAGGAATGATGAATACTTTATAGCCTAATTTTTCTCCTTTTTCTTTTAATACACCGATCACACACTTTTTACAATCATTACATATTAGGCCGGAAGACTCCAATTTGGCTTTACAATCCAGGCTTCTTAAACAATGAGGGAGTATAAGTAGTTTTTCCCGGGGTTCTATATTTTCAAATTTTTTCTGGTTAACCTTGTTTCTTACTTCCACACCGATCTGATCCACAATTTTTTCATCCAATCCCATAATCACTGAAAATTTCTTGAAAGGACCATATAGAAGGTCTAAGGTGAAAATCAGCACCCGAGGAAAAATTAGTTTATCTTGTTTGATTAATATTCTTCCTAAAATCAGGGTTACCAGTAAAAGTACCAGTAGGGCTGCACCTGCCAGGACAACCATCTGTCCAAATATTTGATAAAAGTTATTCCACAGCATTTTATAATTCCATAGTATTTTCTCATCTAAAACAAAATAATATATTTTATATGTCCTTATAATTTAGAAATTATAAATAAATATCCTTTATTCATCTATGTTGTTTTTTTTAAGTAAGAAAACCTTATTTAAAGGAAAAAAGGGGTATGATCAATATAATAAAGTTAAAGAATATAATTGATAGTAGCAATGAAAATACATTAGAATCTTATCTCTAAGTGCTGTAATATAAAGCTGTTGCCCTAAACTTAATTTTTTTTTAGACTTGCAAAATTATTTTTCCCATTTAGTTGAAATGCACTTTTTTTACTATTTATTAGTTAAATTAGTTCCTAGTTAAAATTTTTAAGTTAGTTTTTGGGGATGAAAAATCCGATAGTTTTAATTTCTGGTTAAAATTAGGATTAAGCTTAAATATTATCTAATTTTACCTCCTCTATTGAACCTTCGATTAGCACTCCATCTGCAGTGGAGCTAATTTTAACTCCAGATAAAGAGGGTGAGGAGCATAGAATATCCTGTTCAGGATGGGTTCCGGGGGTGATGTTACAATCCAATCGTACATTATCACCAACTGCTACCACCATTTTCAGTCGTTTGGAGGTGGGATGATCTTCTCCTAAAACTATTATTGGAGATTGCATTTCACGTAAAAGATAGGCCATGCATTTGATACCCTGCTCCACTGAAGGGCCATTTCCAAAGGCAGATATTACAAATAAATCATCCTCCTCTAGAAACATCACCACTTCCTCCTCTTCAGGAGTACCAATAAACAGCTGCCGTTCTTGTAGAGATTTGACCACTCCAATGGTTCCAGTATCACCACATAAAAATAAAATCTGGGATGGTTCTAATCGGAGCATTCCACGTTCTCTGATTGACAGCTGGGACATATGATTCTTCTTCCAATTCCTTTAAATTCATTGCCACAGTCCAAACATTTGCAACGTCTGGTTTTAAGTTTTTTCATTTTCAAGTTGTCCGCCATGGGACCTCCCACAGTACACATACTTATCACCATATAAACACTATGTAGTTGTTCTTATATAATTTTTTTATACCGAGAACCTGAAAAAATCTTGGGCACATAAATATCCCTTAACTGGCTAAGGCTTGTCTTGAAAAATAATACATTATTCCTAAATTCTACTAATTAATTCATGACCCCGAATTAATATTAAGTATTTACCAATATATTTATTAACTAAAAATACGGTAATTAAATATATATTATTGTAATTTATTTTGTGAATTTAAAAGGATATTATCGCTAAAATCAGCTAATCATAACTTTATCCCATTAATACTGTTTTTAAGGAACTTAACTATGGTATCCCTCATAATAATTTATTCCTTAAAAAATTGAAATCATAATCTATATAGGGTCATGTACTCCAGAAAATCTATAAAGACGATATACTCCGGAAAATAATTGAGCAAAATTAAATTAAACTAAACCAGGAAAAATAGTTTTATATGTATAAAACTAATTAAGATTATACTATAATTGTAATAAATAATTGGTGAGATACTTGAAAAATCTGATCTTTCCCTTCACAGCCATTGTTGGACAAACAGAGATTAAAAAAGCATTGATACTCAATGCTATAAATCCTAGTATTGGTGGAGTATTAATCAAGGGTGAGCGGGGCACCGGTAAAACCACTGCAGTGCGAGCCCTAGCAGATCTACTGCCATCTATTGAAGTGGTGAAAGGCTGTCCCTTTAATTGCGACCCCCACGATCAGGATAATTTATGCCAATTTTGTCATTCGCCAGATATGGAAGTAGAAGAAAAAGAGATGCGAGTGGTAGAATTACCATTAGGATCCACAGAAGATAGAGTAGTAGGATCCATGGATATAAAAAAAGCTTTAAAGGAAGGAATAAAAGCATTAGAACCGGGTATTCTGGCTGAAGCCAATCGTAATATATTGTACGTGGACGAGATCAATCTTCTGGACGACCACCTGGTGGATGTGCTCTTAGATGCAGCTGCCTATGGTGTAAACTATGTAGAGCGGGAAGGTATCTCCCTATCCCACCCCTCTAAATTCATACTGGTGGGAACCATGAATCCTGCTGAAGGAGATTTAAGGCCACAATTATCTGATAGGATAGGTTTACATCTTACCGTACACAGCATTCCAGATATAAAAGATAGAATCACCATTATGGATCGAAGAGAGCAGTTTGAAAAAGATCCGGAAGGATTTAAACAAGCCTTTGGAGAAAAGCAAAAATCACTCCAGAATAAGATCATCGCCGCCCGTAAAATTCTACCCCAAGTAACCATATCCCCGGAATTAATGGAACTAATAGCCCGGGTATGTGTACAGTTGGCTGTGGATGGCCACCGCTCTGATATTGCTATATTAAAAACTTCAAAGGCCATTGCCAGTTATAAACAACTCACCCAGGTTAATTTTGAAGATGTGGAAGAAGCCACAATTCTGGTATTAGGTGAGAAAAGTAGTGGTAGACCTCAAACACCTCAGCAAATAAAAAAACAACTGGAAAAAGCCCAGGAAGATTTGGAGAAAGAAAAAAAAGAGCAAACCCAGGACTCCTCCCCTCCTAAAGAGGATGAAACTCCTGAAGATAGTGATGATGATTCTTCTAATGAAAGTAGTGCGGCCCCTACTCCTGATAACTCAACACCACCAGAAAAATCTTCAGAATCAGAAGAAGAATCTCCAAGAGCAGAAGCTGAAGAAATATCTGAAGATGATGAGGAAAAGATAGAAAAATCTGCTAGTACTGGTGAAGAGAAAAAGATGGTCCCTAATCCCCAGGACATTCCAGTGAAAGAAAGAGAGCAGAATTTTGATATTAAAAAAATGTTAAAGATGAAAGGTAAGAAAAAACAGCGCCTCTATGGGTCCCGGGTGGACTCCAAAACCCATAAGGGAAAATACGTTAAAAGCAGATTATATTCTCCTTCTCGAGGCGATATTGCAGTTGATGCCACTCTCCGCGCTGCTGCTTTAAATTCAGAGGGTGAAATTAAAGTAAAAAGTACTGATTTGCGAGAAAAAATTCGTAAACATGGTGCTAGGGCTTCTATAGTTCTGGTAATGGATATTAGCGGATCAATGTTTTCTGATCAAAAATTCCAACGGATTAAGGGAATTTTAGATGAAATCATCTTGGATGCCCATCGTCACAACGATAAACTTACCTTGATTGGGTTTAAGGGAAAAGAAGCCCAAGTAATCATCCCCACCACCAAAAGAGCTGCTTCTTTTCAGGAAGTAGTGGGAGATATTAAGGTGGGAGGAACCACACCTATGGCCTCTGGGATAAAAAAGGGAGTGGAGATAATAAAGAAGGAGTTGCAAAACGAGGAATATGTTCCTTTAATGGTTTTACTAACCGATGGTATGCCCAATGTTGGCATCGATCAAAGCCCAGGTAGAGACGCCCTTAAATATGCTCAGCAAATCCAGGAAAATAATATCCATGCCCTGGTGGTTAATTTTGAACGGACCAAAACCCATGGCCGTAACATGAATATGGAATTAGCCCTGGCTTCTGGGGGCAGATACTATGACTTAGAGGATTTAAAATATCCCGGGGCTGCCATGCCTAAAATATTAGCTTATGAACGCGGAAGCAATAAATAAACTCAAAATTTTTTTTAAAATTATGAACTTAAAAAAGAAAGCTATAACAACACTATAGATTTCATCCTATATAGATTAAACCCCTATTTAAATTACCCCTTAGGAGATATCATTAAATAGTAGCCATTTAAATATAATTTGATTGATATTTAAGCAAGAAATTTAGAGTAATTAATTTTAGGGAATTTTAGATATTATGAAAGTTACTGTATATCATGCTGAAGATTGTGATCGTAAAAAATGCACTGCCTTTCGTATGGCTAAACAAGGACTATTTAAAATAATATATCATTTAAATCAAATACCGGGGGGTGCACTGGTTTTAAATCCCTTTGCAGAAAAAGCAGTCTCACCCGAAGACCGGGAAATGGTGATGAAAAATGGATTGGTGGCTTTAGATTGTTCCTGGAAAAAAGTGGATAAATCTTCAACTATATTTAAAACATATAAGTATCATAGAGCCTTACCATTTTTAATTGCAGCTAATCCCACCAATTATGGAAGGCCCTGTATACTCTCTACTGCAGAGGCCGTGGCAGCAACCTTTTATATAGTGGGACAAAAAGATATAGCAGAAGATATTATGTCCCACCTTAAGTGGGGACCTCATTTTATAATCCTTAATAGAGAATTATTAGATGCTTATTCCCAGGCTGAGACCAGCCGAGAAGTAGTACGTATCCAAGATGAATTTATAGGAGGAGAATAAATGGCTAAATTTGAAGAAGCAGAAAATAGATTATTCAATATCAAAATATGTTTAAAATGTAATGCTCGTAACCCTACCAATGCCCGTGTATGTAGAAAATGCGGACATAAAGGTTTAAGGTACAAAGCCAAAGAACCAAGGGGTTAAACTAATATTTTAAACTTATACAGATAATTTTAACTTTTTAGGGTTTATTATAATGAAAGTCGAAGCTTATTTTAAAGAGTTATTAAAGGAAGGTAAAATGCATCTCACCCTACTGGATCCTGAAGAACAGACTCCAGAAAAAGCAGTTGAGATTGCCCAGGCTGCTGTTGCTGGGGGAACTAAGGGTATTATGTTAGGCGGATCCACTAATAATAGCGTTGAATTAGATGCCACTGCCCATGCTCTTCAGGAAAAAATAGACCTTCCCATTATACTCTTTCCCGGAAACATTACCGGAGTTAGTAAATATGCTGATGCCATCTTTTTTATGAGCCTTTTAAACTCCACTAATCCCTACTGGATAATTGGGGCCCAGGCTCTAGGAGCACCTAGTGTTAAAAAGATAGGTATCGAAGCCATACCCATGGGATATGTTATTGTAGAGCCTGGTGGTACTGCTGGATGGGTGGGAGATGCTAAATTAATTCCCCGGGAAAAGGTTGACCTGGCAGTGGCTTATGCCCTGGCTGCTGAATTTTTAGGTATGAGGATGTTCTATCTAGAAGCAGGTTCTGGTGCCAGTAAAAGCATATCACCCCCTATGATTGCTGCTTGTAAACAGTATACTAACATGATCTTAGTGGTGGGGGGAGGTATACGTGACGGGGAAACCGCTCACCAAATAGCAGCTGCCGGTGCAGATATAGTGGTTACCGGTACGGTGGTAGAAGACTGTGCTGATGTGGAAAATAAAATTAAAGAAATAGTGGATTGTATTAATAAATCTGATTAGATAAATCCAGTAATAAATAATGGTTTTTTTAATCTATTTTATTATAATTTTCCGGTCACTTTTCCACTAAAACAGTAAAATAATGACTATTCATTTTGAATTTTAAACTGTTTAAATCCATTCGACTTTTTTTAAATCCTATTTTTTTTTTTAAATTATTATTTTTAGTTGAATTATTTTTTAATTTTTCTTAACCGTTTTATTTTGATTTTAAAAGATATTGTTTTCTCTATTAGGCCTTGGATTTAATATCAATCTTTATTTCTTAGATAAAGAAAATCTTAAACTTTTTTTTAGTAGGGTTTTAATCACTAACTTAAGAAAAAAAATAATAAACAAACTATATATATTATTAATATAATAATAATTAGTAATAATTAGGGGTTGTTATTATGGATGGTTCTAATTCTAAGATTAAGCAGATAAAACAGGAATACATTATTTCCACGTTTATAGCCACAGTAATAATCTTAATTATTTTATCAGGAGATTTCAATACCAGAAAAATTATTTTAACCGTGCTTTTCTCCTGGGCAGTTATTGTTATCTATATTTATCTTAACGAAGAAGAAAAAGATCACTCCGCAGAGTTTTCTAAACCAATCAGTAGGGAGGAGGAAGAAGAATATTTTCATGTTTTAAGCCTGGAAGAATACCCGGTAGAGGACGATTTTTTCTGGGATGATGAACTATTATAAACCAAGATAAGCATATCTTTATATAGATAGATATGGGGTATTTTCTTGCTCAATGAAAAGGTAGCTAAAATTCTATATAGAATCGCTGATTATTTGGAAATGGAGGATAATTTTTTTCGAGTTAAGGCCTATCACAATGCAGCTCATAGTGTGGAGACCCTAACTAAGGATATTGAAAGTATCAAAGAGGAAGGAAAATTGGAAGAAATTCCTGGTGTGGGAAAAGGCATAGCCGAGAAAATTGAAGAAATTTTAGATACCGGGACCACCCAGGATTATGAGAAACTAAAAAAAAAGTATCCAGTCCGATTTGAAGAACTATCATCTGTAGAAGGAATAGGACCTAAAACCATTAAATTACTCTATAAAGAATTAGGAATTAGAAATCTGGATGATCTGGAATATCAGGCACGGGAAAACAATATTAAAAAAATTAAAGGTATGGGGGAGAAAAAGGAGAAATCATTCCTGGAAAATATTGAATTTGCCCGTAAATTCACATCCCGTAGTATTCTGGGAGAAGTATTGCCACTGGCAGAAGAAATAAAATCAAGATTAATTGATTTACCTCAAACTGATAGGGTGGAGATAGCTGGTTCAATTCGCCGCTGGAAGGAAACAGTAGGTGATATTGATATACTGGTTATTAGTGAGCAACCCGTGGAAGTTATGGACTATTTTGTTTCCATGGATATAGTAGGAGAAATAATAGTTAAAGGTCCCGCTAAATCTACTGTACGCCTTAAAAAAGGTATAGAATGTGATATCCGGGTTTTCGATGAAGAGGTCTTCGGAGCGGCTCTAATGTATTTTACTGGCTCCCGAGAACTTAACGTGCAGATGAGAAAACTCTCTATATCCCAGGGCCTGAAGCTGAATGAGTATGGTTTATTTAAAAAAGAAAAAAAAGTAGCAGGTAAAACCGAAAAAGAAATCTTCCAAGCTTTAAAACTAGATTATATTCCCCCAGAACTTAGAGAAAACAGGGGAGAATTAGAAGCAGCTAAAAAACGTGAAATTCCTTCCCTAGTTAAACTTGAAGATATAAAAGGTGATTTACACCTACATTCCACTTGGAGTGATGGAACCACTAGTATAGCTAACATGGTTGATCAGGCCCTTAAACAAGGCTACCAATATGTAGCCTTCACAGAACATACCGGTTCATTAAAGATAGCCAATGGAATGAATGAAGATAGAATATTAAAACAAGTAAAAGCAATTGATAAAATTAATGATGATTTACAGGGATTTACTATTTTGAAAGGATTGGAAGTGAATATTGACTTGGAAGGTAAACTGGATATTCGAGATGAAATATTAGAGGATATGGATTTGGTATTAGCAGCCATACACTCTGGTTTATCTAAAGGAACCATTGAAATGACCCAGAGAATAATTGAAGCCATGGAAAATGAACATGTGGATATTATTGCACATCCTACTGGTCGAAAACTTCAATTAAGAAAAGAATATGATTTGAACCTTAATCAGATATTTGAAGCTGCCCAGGAAACCGGAACTCTATTGGAAGTTAATTCTAATCCTATAAGGTTAGATTTAAGAGACCTTAATATTAGAAGAGCTATAGAACATGGCTGTAAATTAGTATTAAATACAGATGCGCATAGCGCAATAGAATTGAATAACATACGCTATGGAGTGGGAACTGCTCGTCGGGGTTGGGCGCAGAATAAAGATATTGCCAATACCCTTCCTTTAAAGGATTTTCTAAAGGTTTTAAAAAACTAAAAAGAAATTTAAATAAATTTTGATGATTGTTCTCTTTAACTCTAAGGTGCTGAAATTTCTATTCTAATAACCCATCTAAGCCACTGGTCACCAATTTTACTTTCCGCGACCAATTGAAAAGGAAAGCCTCTTTCCCTGCTTAAAGTAACATTATCTAATTGATAGGCAAGGAGAATGTTTTTATCCTCTATATAATCTTTAGAAAAAGTTGTAATCTTACCATCAGCTGAATATACACTGATCAGGGTTCCATTATCCAGGGGTTTAGATTCCTGAATCAAATCTTTAAGCAATACTCCCCTCCAGGATATGGTGGAATTCCATTCATCCACAGCATCCAAGGTAACTAATTTTTCATAATTGCTAAAGCCTTTTATCACTTGACCATAGGTATAATTTTTAGGTTCTTCCACCAATCCAGTAACTTCCAACTGGTAAGTTGCACCATCTATACGGGGAGCTTTTTTCATCTGATCTGGGAGAATTTCGTTGCAGAGTGCAAAATCTTGACCCTCATAATCGGTTACGATAACATCCTCCAGGGTACTTATCTCGGGTATGATCCACTGATTTAAGAATAAAAATACTCCTAGGACACTAAGCAAAACAAGAGTGACTGCTGGTTTTTTATTCATAAAGGTCCTCCCCCTAAGGAAGAGATAATTATTTTAAAAAATTGGCTTTAATTAAAGATTTAATATTTAAATTTAGAGATACTATGCATATTATAATTAATCTAAGATAAATATATGCCTCCCAACCATATATGGAGTTAGTATAATCCTGCTTTTATTTAGTATTATTATTAAAGTAAAAGATTATTCACCAGTACCGGCCCTAAGAGTAGGGTTAATAATACCCAAATCCATAATCTTCCTTTAGTTAAATTATAATCCTGCAGTAATCTTTTTAAAGAATAATTCATAACCAAATAACCGAAAAGAAACTCAAAAATTATGGTTAATATCATCCACAAAAAACCAATATTTATCACATCATTTTCTGTATAATTGGCACCGGTAAAACGGAAGAAAATGTAGATGATAAATAAAAAAAGGATAATCGCCATAATAGAACTGATTTGATGGGATCGCAGTTCATTCTTTAATCGAGGTTGTAGGAATTTGGTGCGAAAACTTGCATTTACTAGGGCAGTGACCAGTAATAATATCCATACACCCAAGGCTTGTACATAAATCATAGCATCCACCGTTATTAAATTAGGTTTAATCTAATAGTGATATTAATCTAAATCAAGCTAATTAATAGATAACATCTAATTAATAAAAACATTCATCTAAATCAACTATTATAGTTATCAATTTAATTATCATATAGGTAATATAATATATAGCCTCTTTAATTTCGAAAAAACCTTTAATTCTAAGTCCCTTCAATATCTAAATTTAGAATATCGTAAATACTTATAATAGTAGGTTTTGAATTTTCTAGGAGAAAGTAGTTTATGCATGGATCTAATTTAATTGACCAGGAAGATTTATATAAAACCATATTCCAGCGTAAATCAGTACGCAAATTTCAAGTTGAACCTCTACCTGATTCTGTTTTAGCTCTGCTGAGAGAATTTATAAAGGATTTGTTACCAATATATGGTGAAATTGAAACCAGTTTCATGTTTCTTAGTCCTGATGATATTAGAAGTTTTCTCCCTCAACCACAAGCACCTCATTATATTGCTGCTTTTTCCCAAAAAAGGGAAGGATACCGGACTAATATTGGTTTAATGTTACAACAATTGGATCTATTCTTATCAGCCCAAGGCATTGGAAGCTGCTGGTTGGGTATCCCAAAACCTAAAAAAGAAATAATAGAATCTAATCCCCTTGAATACATCATTTTATTAGCTTTTGGTGCTCCTAAGGAGAAATTACACCGATCCAGTGTTAGTGAATTTAAAAGAAAATCCTTATCTGAAATCTCAGATATGGAGTCTGATGCGCAAATCTTAGAACCAGCCCGATTAGCACCTTCTTCTGTAAACAACCAGCCTTGGTTTTTCAGCGGTGATAGGAAAAATATAAATGTTTACTGTAAAGCTCCTAATTTTCTAAAAAATCTTCTACTTAAAAAATGGATCCCTATTGATATGGGTATTGCCATCTATCATCTTTGTCTGCATTTTAAAATCAAAGGCCAGGAAGTAAAGATTATTCAAGACCCCAATCCATCTAGAGAGAAACCTGGGTACGTCTACTTTAACACCTTAAAGATTGTCTAATTGCAATAAAATTACCACCTTATTGGCAGTAAAATAAGATTCACTATCAGTATATACAAGCAAGATGAGCTTCTATTGGTATAAGGCAAGAAATTTTTTTATATAAATTTCTTTAGAGGTTAATAAGCACTAGGAAAAGAATAAAAAAATTGCCTTAGCATGTTTTAGTGATTAGCTAGCTTATGATGAATTCTCTACCTATTTTTAAGGCCTTATTTTACCTGAATTTAAAAATTATGATCCGAGTTTTCTTTAATCTTCAACCATTTTTTATTATAGTAAACTCCTAGAAATCCTCCAGCCACCCCAGCTGGAAGGTAGATTAACATTCCAATGAAGAGGATAATTAGATCTAATTCTATAAAGAAGATGAACATTAAAATTCCCACAATTAATCCATTGAGGATTCCACTTGAATAATCTATTTTAGAGTAATATCCGGCTATAAATCCACCCACTAAAATCGGGAAAACCAGTACCACTAAAGTGATAACTATCAATAAATTATCACTTAAAAGAGCAGGATCTAGAGTTAGTTCCAATAAGATGATAAATACAAAATATAATATTACAGCAATAATAGCCCCTATTATGATTCCTTTAAAGTTTATCAGCTTGTTTAAACCTTTTTTTTCTGTGGATTTATCTTCATTTTTCAGCTCCTTTCCACAATTTTCACAATATTCTGCATTTATTTCATTTTCTTTTCCGCAGTGGGGACAAAATACCATCACAGCACCACCTAAAATTTTTTTTAAACTATAGAGATTTTCTATTTACTTCTTTTTTTAATTTTTGTTTGATTTAGTCTTTTGTAAATTTTAGTTTGGAAATTGTTTTTTTGGCTTTTTTTAGTGTTTTTTCCTTTCTTTTTCCTATTTTTTTCGTTTTTTGGGTGTTAGCGTTCGCTAGGAAGTGTTCTTTTTTTGGAGGGTTTTTAGTTGTATTAAGTTGTAAGAGAAGCATGAAAACAGGTTTTTGGTGTGTGTTCTTAGTTGGTGGTTAATAACTAGTGGCCGGACTTGAATATGTTTTTAATCACAGTTTAGGGCCGTTCAAAAGGCTGATCTTTTACGAGCTTATTCGCTTGTTGCGCATTTTATCGCGAATTCCCAAGGGATGGTCACGCACTGCGCGTTTCATGGTGGCGTTATAGCCTTTGCAGGCTACTTCGAAGTATCCTAGATCTCGGTAGACTATTTCACCCGGTTGGCTAAGGACAATTTGGGCTGTCATGAATCTCAGAGTTATTGTTTCCATTCTAAGTATCAAAACATAATCCATATCAGATAGGGTGTGCAGTTTTATGGCCGTAATGGGATTTTCCATGTTTTTTGGTCCATTCACCATCTTGGTTAAGTCTGGTTTTGGCTTCCGGTCCAGGAGGTTTGTTCACTCTTTAGTGACCAGGATTAGCTGTGATAAAGGTAGCATCTTGAATAACATCTTCTTTAACCTTTAATCCCTTAGAATCAATTTATTCTTTGCAATTCTTCCCATATTCTCTCGTCGTTACCTGTGTCGATTAATCGTTCTCTGAACGCCCAGACCGTGGAACGGTCTTTCAGGGAAATCCTAAAAACTTCTGAAACGATAATCGATCATTAGCTTGTCTTTCCAGCTCAGGATCATGATAAACCATACCATGATTGCAAAACTAACATCTTAATCATAACTATTCCATCAATATTAGGCCTACCACCACGCTCAGAATGATTATCATACATTCCACGCACAATAGGCCTGAAAAAATTTCAATCAATAAGAGAATCAATCTCAGCTAGCTTATCACCAAGTTACTTCACACGAGCATACTGCTTATTCATGAAATAATTCTCAAAAGATTTCATAATACTCCTATAAACATTCGCACACAAAGATTTAAAGAGATTAAATCAAGAACCCATCTATGCAAAATTTAAAAGATACAAAAATCAAAAAGTTTAATCGAAATTCTCTACTAATTTTTGAATGGTAAATTGGCTAATTTGATTCTGGAGTATAAAAAACCAAAGTAAAAAGAAATTATCTTAAATATAAAAATCAAATATTAATTGTGATAAACATGTTAGAATATACTGGAATGAAGAAAAAGACCCTAATTAAGATGTTTTTTTTAGATGAAGAATCACCTAAAGAATGGAAAGCTGTCATAAATGATAAGTTATCAGAATATAATGAAAATGCCTATATAGATCTAAAAACTGAAGGAAACAAAAACATATTAGTCATATTAGAATTAAAACCTACTGAAAATGAATTAATCCAAGAAGACTTCATAATTAAACAAAAAAATACCTTTGAAAAATACTATGATAAAATTTTAGAAGAAATAGGCTCATCTAAACACAGATTAAATAAATAATTATTAAGATATCTTATATTTCTTTCATTAGTAAAATTTATTTAATATCTAAAACAGCCCCCCCAAAACTAAAATTGGAATTAAAATCTACTTTGACGAAGTTTTATTATCTAAATTCTGGTACCAACCATTGCTCGTACTTCCCATGAGTTTGGGGATTACAAAACTTCGAATAACTGTTTTTAACATTACCTTAATCATATGTCGATGACTTAAAAGATATTTTGGTCTTGAATAGAATTTCAAATAGGCTGTAACCAATTTTTTACGCACCAGTTTATTAGTCAAACCCATTTCATCATATTTTAAAACAGGGTTAAGAACCGTATATTCATCCCAATCAACATTAACTATTAAATCTTTTTCCAATAGTTCATTGTAGATTTTTGTTCCTGGAAACGGTGTTAATATTGAATACTGGCAGTAATCTGGATCAAGTTTAATTGAGAAATTAATAGTTTTGTTTAAATCGTCTTCAGTTTCCCCAGGATATCCCATAATAAAAGATGTTAAAACTTCTAAACCTACATTTTTAGCAATTTTAACTGCATCTTCAGCGTTTTTAAGAGTAATATTTTTTTCCATGAGATCCAAAATACGCTGTGACCCGGATTCAACACCGTAATATATGGTATTCATTCCAGAACTTTTCAGATTTTGAAGTAGACTCCTGTTTACCCGGTCTACCCGGGAAGATGCAACGAAACTCAAATCCAAATCCCTGGCTTTGATTTCATCAGCAATATCATTAGCCCTTCTTTTATTAAGCATGAAAGTGTCATCTGTGAAGCCAATATCACTTATCTGGTATTTATCTATTAATTCCTCAATTTCATCCACCACATTGTCTGGGCTGCGGGATCGGAACTTTTTACCCATGATAAGTGAAGATGAGCAGTAACTACAGGAATAAACACAACCTCTGCTGGTTATTATTTCCCCTGATTGTTTTTGGGTGGCATCATAGGATTTAAATGGAACAAGATGTCTGGCAGGAAAGGGTAATGAGTCTAGATCCTTTATTAAATGCCTAGGTTGTGTATATTTTAAATTTCCAGTGTTTGGATCCTTAAAAACAATTCCCCTTACATTTTCTAAATCTGAAATATTTTCCAATGAAACATGTTCTGCTATATCAACCATAGTCTCCTCTCCTTCACCCATAACCACCAAGTCCAGGTTTTCAGAATTTTTTAATGTTTCAAAGGGCAGGAAAGTAGCATGAGGGCCGCCAATTACAGTTAAAGAATTAGGCAGAATATTTTTAACTGGTTCCAAATATTTAAGTGCGCTTTTTATGGTTGATGTGGTGGCCGTAACAGCTACTATTTGTGGATTGAGCTTTTCAACGAGCTGAGAAACAGCTTTATGTCCTTTTTCAAGCAGATTATCATCTATGATTTTAACAGAGTAAGACTCATTTTCGAGTGATGAAGCCAAGTACATGAGATTCATAGGTGGGGTAATAAAACCAAGAGCATTTTTTAGTGCATTCTCATCATAAGGATTTATAAGTACTACATCAATTTTAGTCATTTAAAACACCACCATTAATAATAAATCCAGTCCTTACATTAATACCACGATTATAATACCAGATATAAGTTTTTGTTATTATTTTTCTATTATTTT
>PWMT01000078.1 GCA_003558085.1 Methanobacteriaceae archaeon | reverse complement strand
TTGGGAAGTGCGGTACTTTTAATTCCCTTTCTATCTCAACCCCGACTGGAAAATTTTTATCTGCAGTACCTTTTAGGAATACCTTTAATCATAGGTGGAGTTATTTTAAGATTTTATGCCATGTACTATTTCAAAAATAAGAATACAACATTAGAATTAAAAACACCCTCTAAATTGATTACCACAGGTCCTTATAGCCTGGTCCGCCATCCTATGTACACTGGGAGTTTGATTTTTATTCTAGGTTGGTTTTTACTCTGGGGAGGTATTTACACTATTTTACTTTTCCCCTTATTTATTATCCCCATATATATCCAGGCCTGGGTTGAAGAGAAATATATTCTAAAGAAAGTATTCGCTGATAAATATGAGGAATATAAGCAAGAAGTAGGAATGCTCTTTCCTAAAATCAACAAATAACCTTAAAGACTAAGTTTATTTATCTTCTTTATAATTTAATTTAATCTAAGCTACTTTTAAGGCTATTAGAAGGTTAAATTTGTAATAATTATCTAGAGTTAATTATTTTAAGTGAGTTTAGATCCATCTTTTTTTATCTTTTTAAACATTACTCAGACTGAGAGTTTAGATTTTAAATGGAGTTTACTAAAATTTGAAGCAAGAAGAATGGATAAGTTTAGGTCTGATTTTAGGTGTGGGAATAGGTAGTGTTTTAGGTATACTATTTAATCAATTTCCGCTTTCTGGGGTCGTAGGCGCAGGGATAGGGATTGTAATTGGCGCGATCATTGCAGATTATAAAGCTAAAAAGTAAGATCTGGTTTATGGGTCTCTTTTTGCGCCCTTAGGATCTATGGATCTGGATTAGTCTCTGTTCTTATAATTAATTTAGATGCTAGGGAATGGATAAGTAAGTCAAGGTAGAGGTTCAATGATTTCTTGGGGTTTTATGATCAAAACGCTGCTACCATCTGCTACTAAAAATATTCCAATCAAAAATGCCAGATAATAAGGATCTAACTCATACCAACCTAGTATAATATAAACTAGACCTAAAATAACTGCAACGATAGCCATAATTGTCCATTTACCATTATATTTTTTACCATATTGAAAGGTAAGTAGGCCAAATATAATTAACATTAGACCTGCAAAGAGGATCCAGAAAGTTAGTAAGGGTTCTAAGGCAACCATATTAAATAGTAAAGAAATAGCAGATATTATTGCCATAATTCCTATGAGTAAAACCAGAACACTGAATAATCGACTATCCTCCTTAATACGCAAGGTTAAAAATAGCCATACTATCCCTAAAAGTAAAAAAGAGTATCCTATAACCATATTGGTGGTGAAGAAATACAGTAAAGGCAAGAATATAATTAAAATACCTAGTATTATTTCAAATATACCTAACCTACGATATGTTTTTTTATTGGAAGTCACTTTTTTTAACCTGCCTATCATCTTAATAATTATTATAATATATATCTTTGTTATTTTAATAATAAGTAAATTTCTTTTTTAAATTTAGTCCCAGGAATAATTATTTGATAATTAAGATTTTTTTAAATTAAAAAAGTTAAAGATACCTTTATATAATAGTTATGAATATATATTCATAAGAGGGGAGTTAATGATGCAAATCGTTATAGCAGCTACTGGTAGAAATTTGAAGTCTAAGACCAGTCTTCAATTAGGACGGTGTAGAGACTTCATATTTTTAGAAAAAGAATACAATAATGTCAAAAATATTAGATCTGTTGAAAATCCTTTTCAAAGAGAAAAAGGAGCTGGAAATCTAGCTGCACAATATCTGGTTGATAAAGAAATTGATCTATTAATAACTGGAGAATTAGGTCATGTGGCATTCCAATTATTAAAAAATGCTAAAATAAAAGTTTATAGAAGTCAATATGGTAGTGTAAAACAAAATATAAGACTTTTTGAGGAAGATAAGCTGATGGAAATAACCAACTTACAAGCTGGTTTTCCTGCCTGTAAATAAACTTATAAAGTTAAACGAATATATATTCCTTCATGCCAAGACCACGTGCAATTAGAAGAATTAGAGATCAACCTAAAACTAGATGTTTTAGGCCAGAAAATGACACCAATGAAACTTTAAAAACTGTTGAAATTAGTATAGATGAGTTTGAAGCTATAAGACTACGTGATTATCATGATATACACCAAAAAAAATCAGCAAAATTAATGGAAATATCACAGCCTACCTTTCATCGAATATTAAGCTCAGCTAGAACAAAAATAGCTCAGGCACTAATAGAAGGCAGTATAATAAATATAACCGGAGATGAGTTTATGAACGATAAAAATAAATACCAATGTAAGCAATGTTCTTTTGAATGGAGCAGTCCACATAAAAAATATCTAGAATGTCCAGATTGTGGTTCTGAAGATATAATCTTAATCCAGGAACCATTAAAAGGAGAACAATCAGACCTCAGACAACGCAGATCATTTGGAGGTACTGGAGTAGGGGCTGGACCACCTATGGTTTGCAAATGCCCTAACTGTGAATATGAGTCTCCTAAGACTAGAGGAGTACCCTGTAGAAACACTAAATGTCCTGAATGCGGAATTCCTCTTTGCGGCTCAGATTAAAGGCAAACTGTGATTATAGCGGTTTGCATTAATTATTTTTTTTTCTAAACAAGACCAATTAACAGATACTTTTATCCTCCCATTTTAAGAGTTTTGAATCCTTTAGAAGGTAGCAATATTATTATCTATTTTTATTTAAAAGCAGTATAAGCCAAAGTTTATAAGGTTTTAGGATAAAAGATATGAAAGAATGATAGAGGCGAAATATTAATTGGATTCGAATTAGTATTGCTTCTAAATAAATCCAGGATATAATTTAAACTAATTTTAGATAAATAACTGGTATTTATCCCCTTAATAGAACACATAATAAAGAGTTGAATTGTATGGGAAAAGTAAAAGGAACCAAAAAAAGAACTAGAGCAAAACCTAAATATAAAAAGGCAGGAAACAAAAGAGGAAGAGGAGTCAGAAAATCCAGATAATAAGTAATAGACAAATCAAGACCCTTTCCTTTTAGAAATATTTATTTATAATATTGCTATTTTTTTTAATAAAAATTATACTTAAATAAAACTTTTTTTTTATAACTAAAACAATATGCCTAAATAGGTAACTATACTTAAATAAAACTTTTTTTTATTCAGAACCTTAAAGTTGAGAGTATAGAACATGTATCGCTTCAAAGTTAAAAGCTATAAATAATGTAATCTGTAAGAATTATCAAATTTAATTATACTGCTTATAAAACAGGCTAAAAATTCTAAAAAAATAATATTCAAAAATAGTTCAAAAATAAAAAAAAAAAATAAAAATTCTAAAAAAATTTCAAATAATAAAAAAATAAGAATATTTGTAAAAAATATTCAAGTTGATTTGAGTTTTTTAGAAAATATCTTATTCGATTATTTCAGCAAATGCAAATTTAGGGCGGACTGCGTTAATTTTAATTTTAACTTCATCACCCACATTGGCTCCAGAGACAAATACCACAAAGCCTTCGACTTTGGCTATACCGTCTCCGTCTCTACCTAAATCTTCAATTTTAACATCATATTCGTCGCCCACGTTTATAGGGGCATCGCTTCCTCTTCTATCATAGTTGTTTCCAAACAAAACATCACGTCCTAAAGTCAAAAAAATTATTTGAAAAAAAAAGTTTTTTTCCAAATGATTTATGACCATCATATGCACTTAAGCATCATAAAAATTATTCAAAACAAAGTAAAGTATACCTGTAATAAATACCCTATGACCCTAATTAATGTACATCAATTTAAGTTATATTTCATAATATATAAAGGCATTGATTACTAAATTAGTTTATTCCCTAATAACTATAGTTAGATGATAATTAAATAATCACTAGTGGGAGATGGATGATGATCAAGCTC
>PWMT01000018.1 GCA_003558085.1 Methanobacteriaceae archaeon | reverse complement strand
GAAAACCACCCCAAATCCACTATAATTAAAAGTAAAAAACAATTAAACTCTGGAAACCGATCTTTGCTAAATAAATGGGATAATAATTTTAACTTGGAGCATATTCAGTTAGCTGTGTATGTTGATGATACTCTTAGCTTAAAAAAGGCTTTGGAATTAGATATTCCTCGAATATATTTTGAAATTCCTCTTTTAACCCCGAATCAAATAAGAGAAAAGTGTATCCCGAAAAATAAAAGTACTTTATTAAAATATGATAAGGAGAAAATAGTGCATGCATGGAAAGAAGCAATAAGATTAGCTGAGTCAGCAGAGACTGAATTGATCTGGAAGTGGCCCAGAATCACTTCTCCTTTACTTTTAAAAAATTTAAAGGATATTTTAGGGAAAATTGCTCCTAATTCAAAAGTTATGGTATCCCATCCGGGAAGTGCAGCCTATATTCGAAATAAATATCCTGAAATGGTAGTTTATGGTTCCGCTGATCTTAATCTATGGAATCATTGCAGTATAAAACAATTATCATCCATTTTCTCATCAATTTGTATTTCTGGTGAACTGTCAAAAAAAGATATAACTAAATTGCTTATTTATTTAAAAGAAGAACCCCTGACTAGTATAGAGTTAATGGTTCAAGGGAATATGGAAGTTTTAACTAGCAGAGAATGTTTGCTTGATCCTAGTTTAATAAAAAAGAGTCATGATGGGGATGGGAGGTTCTATGCCCTGCAAGATAGTAAAAAAAGAGTATTCCCCGTTAAAATATCAAGTGAATGCGAAACCATAATTTTAAATTCGGTTGAGACTTGTTTAATAGATTATTTACCTTATTTAATAAAATTAGGGGTGGATACATTCTCTATAGATGCTCGGGGGAGAGGAATAGAATATCTTCAAAGTATGCTGAGTTTATACCAGGAAGCAATCTTATCTATCTTAGAATCTAATTTTTATCATAGTTTAAATAAAATTAAAGGTTCCCTTAAAAAAATTTCTCAAGGAGGGATAACCTCTGGTAATTTTACACGCAGTCTGGAAAAATTTTAAATAAAGGATTACTTATTTCATTATCTAAAAAAAGTTGATCAATGACCTTAACTTTTTAATCCAAACTATTATGAGCCTTATTTAATATAAAAAAAATTTAAAGGAAAAATTATGGTTAATAAATATGATCTGACCCAGATTAATGGTATTGGAGAACGAATGGCCCGCAAGATTATATCTAATCTAGGTGGAGAAGAGGAATTAGCCAAGGTAGTGCAAAATTGTGAAGTGGATCGGCTGGCTAATATTGAAGGAATAAGTCAAAGAAAAGCAATAGATATAATCAATGAGCTTTTAGGTAATCCTGCTCATAAATTTTTAAAGACTAAGAGGGCCTGGCAGTTATATGAAGAAATAATATCTAGGATCTTGGAGTATGCCCATACCAATCATGCTAAAAATAAAATTTTATTATTATCACCTACCCCTGATTTAGAGTTGATTCAATCCCGTCAAAAGATGGTAAAAAAGGCTCAGGAAATGATATCCGATTTACCTTTAAGCAGTATTCACTCTTTACTGCAAAATTTGCATTATCCTGTTCCAAACAAACCTGTTTTTGATGCTTCCAAGGCCATATTGGTTGAAAATCAGGAGGACATGGATTATCTACTAGAAATGAAATTCAATGATTTTTATCCTATTATAAGTAAGGCAGATAGTGCTGAAATCCAGGATTATGAATTAGTCTTTTATGTATACTCCAGTGGCGAAATAGAATTAGAAGAATCAGATAATGTAATCATGATATCTATTGAATCTGATGTCATTGAAATTATACCTGAACTAGTATTAAATTATTTTAGAACTAATCAAACCATTTTTAAGAAAGTCTTGGAACTGAGAAAGATCCTAAAAAAAGAAACTGTACTGGAAGAAGTTATGGAAATTTTAAAACCAATAGTAGAATTAAATACTGAAGAAATAGATTTGGATCAAATTATAGGTTTGGTTAAAGAAGATGCAGATGAAAGTCTTAAAAATTCCATTAAAAATGTAGATCTTAAAGGAGAAGAAATACTTGAACTTTTAAAAGAGGGAATGCCTCCTAAGATAGAAAAATTATTTGAGGACTCTATCCAAAAAGCAAGGGAAACTATCAAAAATAAAACCCATTTAGATTTTGATCCTTTCCTACCTACCTATCCTCTTAAAATTGATCAACAAGAAGTTGAACGAGTAAAAAAAAGAGAGTTCTACCTGCGGCAAATAGAAGTTTTTGATCAAAAAGTGAAAGCAGTGCTAAGATTATCTTCCTTAAAGGATAGAGTAGAACTAGAGATTTTAGAAGCACTAGAATTTGATTATGAATTTGCTTTAGGTTGTTTTGCTTATCATTATCATTTACAGATTCCAGAAATAGCTGATGAATTCCATCTACTTGATGCACTGCACTTAAATTTGGTACAGGATTCTAGCCCACAAGTACAAAGAATTGATTATCGATTAGCTCAGCCTGATAAAGTTGCTCTTCTTACTGGAGCTAATAGTGGAGGTAAAACTACTTTACTGGAAACATTAGCGCAAATATCCATCATGTCTCAGATGGGTCTTCCAGTAAGCGCCAAGCAAGCTCGGGTTAAAATATTAGATGAAATCTATTTCTTCTCTAAAAAACGATCCTTGGATGCAGGAGCCTTTGAATCATTTCTACAGACTTTCATGCCTATTGTGATTAAAGATAGTGAAAAATTAATTCTTTTAGATGAATTAGAAGCAATAACTGAATTAGAAGCAGCAGTTAAAATTATATCTAGTTTTATAGAAATGATTGATGATTCTGATTCCTTTGGAGTTATTGTAACTCATATGGCCCGGGAAATAATTAAATATTCCTCAGTAAGAGTTGATGGGATTGAAGCTAAAGGATTAGATAATGATTATAATTTAATTGTGGATAGAACTCCTCGAATGAATTATCTGGCTAGAAGTACTCCTGAGTTAATCTTGAAAATGATATATGAAAGATCTGATGGAAAATTAAAAAAAATATATGGCAAAATACTGGAGAAGTTTCAGTAATAATAAATTTGCTAGCAAGTATAAAATTTAATCTATAACATACAGCCTAATTAATTATTATATAATTAAAAATTGATCAGTTTAAAGCGACTAAATGAGCTTATAAAAATATTGAATTTGATGCAGATCCCCCATCCTTAATATTTTTAGTTGAAAATTGAAGATATCTGCCTCCCGCTTAGATCTGCTTTAATTGGTTCCTCACCTGAGCAAGTTAACAGATAAAGTAATAATTAGCTGTATTCCGATTTTAGGGGATTTATTCTTAGTCCCCTACTTGGCTTCTATAATTTTATGATTAAAATAATATTTTAATCCCACGGGAAGTAAACTTATGCCATCGATACTGGATTTAGAACAAAAATTGAATCAAATAAAAAATAAGGATATAGAAACTTATAATATTATTAAAGATATCTATGAGATTAATTTTGGAACCGGGAGGATGAAAATTCCTACCGGACTTAAAGATAAATTTTCAGCTCTTTTTCCAACAAATTTAGAGGGAAATAGTGTAAACCATCTGTTAAATCAAAAAATAGTGAAAATATATAATAAATGGACTGGTGAAGGAGCGCTTTTTAATCATCTAAGATCATTTAGACCCGGAATGAAGAAAGATGATGTGGATGCAATCCAAGCTGAAATAAAAAAAGTGATTGAAAATTCTAAAAACAATTGTGATTTTTGTAAACCGTTAACTTCAACTCCTGCCGATATTTTTGGAAGAGTGAGGGGGATGCATTCTGTAACTGCCTCTAATATTGCTAAATATGATGCATGGAGTAGTTTAGTGATATTTAAAAACCATGACCCCCTTAAATTTAATTTAGGGGAATTTTCAGATTACTTAAG
>PWMT01000113.1 GCA_003558085.1 Methanobacteriaceae archaeon | reverse complement strand
GCAAATTTTTCTATAGCCCATTTTAAGGCAAAAGCATTAGCAATTTCAATTTTATCCACCACTATTACTGGAAAATTCAGTGCAGCAGCAAGTGCAGCAGCATCTCCTCGAAGCTCCTGAGTAATAACCGCACATAGCCTTCGATCATAGGCCATTTTAATGCCCTTACTATCAATCCAATGCCTGATAACTACATCACCAACTTGAGAATCCCCTAGAGTATTGAATATGCCGGTAAAGGATCTCTCAGGCCCATATAATTTCCCCGATATCTCCTCAGAAAGGGTGACTGTAGTAAAGGATCTCATGTTAAACTAAACTCCTAGATTTGAAAGTACTGGAATAAAAACAATGCCAGAATACAGATGAAAAGGGTTAAACCCCAGTACAGTAATACAATTTTTTTCTCGGAAAGTCCTTTGTAATGAAGAGTATGATGTAAGGGTTCTACTGGTAATTTAAGGATATGTGAACGATGAAGTAAGCTAACCACAACCGATAAGATAGGTATAATTAAAGCAATAACTCCAAAATAAACTGTATCTGTAAGTAATACTGCTGTGGCATAACCTGCTCCTAAAGCAAAAGAACCAGTATCTCCCATAAAAATAGATGCAGGATATCGATTAAAAACCAAGAAACCTAAGCTCAAACCACTTAAGATCAAAAAGGGTAGTGAAGCATTGAAATCTCCATTGAAATGTAAATATAAGGCAGTTGATAGGGAAGCAATAGCCATTATTCCAGCAGCTAGTCCATCCATACCGTCAATCAAATTAACTGCATTAATAGCACCTATTATTCCCACTATGATAACGGGAATGGCTAAAATACCTAAATCAAATCCTCCAATAGTACCCACTGTAGTGGTGACCACTAAAAATAATGCGATTATAAATTGGGCAATGATTTTTTCTCTTTCTTTAACTTCACTTTTAATAGGAGTTTCCCCTATCAATTCCACCTTCTTACCAATTAAAAGATTTTCAAGATCTTTTTTAGCTTTAACAGTAGCTACACGAGCCTCTTCACCCATTTGTAGGGTTAATTTTCCTATTTTAATAGGTTGATTAGATATGTTTCTTACAATTTTCTGCACTTCCTTAACTTTCAAACCCAGAAGGTCATCTAAAAGACCGACTAATCCTGCTGCAAACATGATTAAAGTGGTTATGGTAACATAAAAGTTTTCAAAATAGATGCAGGCCATAAACGCGACTCCCATTAATATGGCTAAACCTCCCATGGTAGGTGTACCTGTTTTATGTCGATGTTCAGTTACAATGGGATTATCAGAAATACGGGCATCTTTAAGAATTTTTTTTATAAATAGAGTGAAAAAAAGGGCTGTTAGAAAGGAAATTAACAACACAATCATTCCATTGGTAATGTTCTCCAAAAATATCACCTGTTAAAATAAATCAATATTTGATAAATTAGATAAAGGTTACTATATCTTGATTTGAATTTCTATTAAATTTTAAAGACTTATTAATCTACTCCTTCTTTATAATTTATATTTAATAACTTTACTAAATAGAGCACCATAACTTAGATTAAATCAATATTATTTTAACTGGCCAGGAATATAAATTAAAATAATAGTATAAATAAGATTCTTTTATGAGGGAAAATTTTCTACATTTATCTTAAGTTTTTTGGCAATATTAATTGCTTTTATTTGATTTTGAGCACGAATAGTAACTCTCTGATAATGGGGAGGACCATGTACCACCCAAGAATTATTTTTTAAGAAATTTTTATGGGCAGGGATTTTTCCACCGTGATAATCACCTACTGGAAATTCTAGGGAGTAATATTCTTTCATCTTTTTTTTAACTTTAGAGGAGTTCCATTCACCTATGGCCATGTCTATTAATTGATTCAATGGATGTATATCGGTAGATGCTGCAGTTAAATAACGAGTTCCACTGGGTCGAGTGTTCATTTCAAGAGTATAAAGTTCATCTTCTTGTGGATTAAATATAAAATCAAGGTCGGTGTTACCCTCAGAACCTAATTTTTTGGTGATGTTGAAGGCTAGTTTTCTAACTCTATCATTATCCAATCCTTCAATTTTAAGGGGAGCAGATCTTATCTTATCCAAAGGATGAATCCCATCGAGTGAAGTTTTTCCTTTATAAACAGGTACTAAGGGGAGTAAATCACCTTTCCATCCTAAAACTTCCACTGAAATTTCAATTCCCTCTATAAATTCCTCCATAATGGCTTGGGGATAAGATTGAAAGTATTGCTCTGCTTCAGGTCTTTTTTTTATTATGTTTATTCCACTTCCTCCTTGACCATTCTCCTGTTTTAATAGTGCAGGGTAAGTCAAATGTTGATTATAATTGCGCAGGGAAAGTATCTTATAGGAGGGAGTTTTAATTCTGTTTTCTCTAAAAAATTCTTTACTAGATTTTTTATTACAGGAGATGGCGGTGGCCTTGGTATTTGATGCAATTACTGGTATAGAGTAAGTTTCTTCCATTTCCTCTTTAAAGCGTGCTAAATCTTGCAAGGGCTCGTCTATTCCTATCAGAGGAACCACTGCATCCACATCCTCTTTCAATGCCAATTCCATAGGGGCTTCCATTCCACGACGAACAATGTAAAATGAATCTGCTAATTCAAGATTAGGTGCATCTGGATTTGATTCGGAGATGATGGTTTCCAGGCCTAATTCCTGGGCATGGTAAGCCACATCATCAAATAATCTAGCTCCAATAAAAAGTAACTTCATTTTAACACAGATCCTGACCACGATTTCTGTTTAAGAGTAAAAACTAACCCCTATTATGCAATTTAATAACTGCAGCAGATAATTGATATTTATTCTAATTATCAATATTAAAGCTATTTTATTCAAATTAACCATATTAAAACTATTTAAAATATTAAAACTATTTTATTCAAATTAACCATATTAAAACTATTTAAAAGCATAATATAATATTTTCCACCATTTGCTATTAATCTATATTTAAAACCTAAAATAGTAAAATAATAAGCTAGGAGAATTTTAATCTAAAAGTTTTTCCTCTTTTAGGATTTGTAACAACATCTTAGCAAATTTTTCAACACTATTTTTAATTTCCATGGATAAATGGTCACCTAAATCCATTTTTTCTGGTTGAATGCCCAATAATAAGATTTGGGAGGGTGTTGTGATTTCCAGGTATTTAATTAAGAAGGATAAAGGCATAGAATGAGTGGATAAATTATAATTACCGATTTTTTCCAGGGGTATGATTTTCCATTGCCCGGGCTGCTTTTGCATCTGCACTGCATCCACCATTAACAAATGGCTAGGGTTTTCTCGTTTAATCGCGCTAGTGAAATTCTCTGGTATGGTGCCCCCATCCAATATACTCACTTTTCTCTCATTAGATAGATGAGAAGATAGAATTTTACTTAAATAGGGACCTGCACCGTCATCTCCACGCAGCTCATTACCTATAGTTAAAATTACTAGTTTATGTGTTTTTTCAAAATATTTCTTTAATTCTTGTTTTAATGGTATCTAAGCCACCGCCCATAGTATATTCAAGATTAATTTTTACTGTGTCATTCTTTTTTAACTCTAATTCATCGATTGGTATAAACAGTGGAGGGTTGAACATGGGTGTGGGTCCACAGATTAAATTACTGTTTAGTAAGGTGAACATGGTAAGTTTTACACCATTTACTTTTCCGGATTGATTAATCCTGAAAATTATATCTTGTTTAAAATCTTCTTTAATCTTATGGTAGAAAGATAATATCTTATAAGTAACCAGAGCACTTTTTACTTCGTGTGGAGAAACTTTACTATTTATTAAATCTTCATATGAAATTTGAGGGTTTTTTAGATACACTAGTTCTGCTGTTTTAATCACACCAGAGGGTATGATTTCACCCTGTTCATCTAGATGTTTTAAGACAGTATTTATTACAGGTACCTGTTCTTCATCAATTAAAGCAGTATCTAACATTTCACATATGATTAAATCTGCTTTAGAGGGAAAATCAACTTCACGGGCATCCGAATTGATAATAGTAATGTTTTCGCAGTTTTTTAAATTAAAATCCATATATGCAGCGCTCTTGGAATTTAATTCTATAGAATAGATAATTTTAGAATAAGGGACTGCAAAATAGGAAAGTATGCCACTTCCAGCACCTAAATCAAAAACAGTATCCCTTGCTTGTGTAGTTATTGCCTCGTAAAAGGCAGTGAGTCTCTCCCAGTCTTGCAGAAGATGGTAATGATAAGAAGTGGTTAAAAATTGCATGAATTTATTTTAATCATGATCTATTTGCTCTCCAGTAGCAGTACTGGTTAGCCTTACATGTTCCACTCCTTTAAGTCTCATCATTTTCTCAGTAAGGGTTCGGATTTTATCCACATCCCCGCGCACTACAACTACTTCCAAGCAAAACTTATCGGTCATATGGACATGCATCACCGCATTTATATGTTCTCGATAGTCGTGTTGAATATCAGCTAGATCTTCCATTACTCCAGTGTAGTGGTGATCATAGATGACAGCCACCACCCCAATTCTAGTTCCTTCCATTTCGTTCATCCATTGATAACGAACTATGTAGTCTTTAAGGGCATCTCGAATTCCTTTAGATCTGGATTGGTAACCTCTATCTTTTAATACCTCATCAAAGTCACTTAACAATTTTTTAGGTAAAGACATACTTATTCTCATCATAATTTTCCCCCTGAAGGTTGATAGATCAAAAATATCAAATTAATTATATTTTTTTTAAAGAGCAATATTGTTCAGCATGAACAATTAGATAATATTATTTATCTAATTTATACACACTTAATGTATATTATATAAATTAAGTAATAAGTATTTTGTTAAAAATTATAATTATAATGTAAAATTTATAACTTAATTTAAGAATATTTCACCCCATATAAAACTTTCTCTCTAAATCTTAACCTTTAATTAAAAATAATCTCTAATATATCTACAACCAGATTATAAAAATAATAATTTAAGAGTATCTAATCGAACTTGATTTAAATGAAATAGGCAAAATATTATATCTGTACATAATTAAAAATTGAGGAAATTTTATGAAGGTTAAAGAAGCTATGAATCGTGATGTTATAACTACTACTCCGGATACCCTGCCCTTGGAAGCTTTTCAAAAAATGTACCAGCACGGAGTTAGAAGATTATTTGTACTGGACCCCGAGGATAATCCCCTAGGAGTGATATCCTATACAGATCTAATCGGTGTATTAGGCAGTGTTAAACCAAGCCCACAGGAAAACAAAGAGATATCAGTAGCTGAAATTATGGTAGAAGATGTGATGACCATATCAGCTGATGATAATATCGAAGATGCAGCCAACCTTATGTTAAGGGCAGATATATCTGGTTTGCTAGTAATGAAAGATGACAAACCAGTGGGAGTTATAAGCAAAACTGATGTTATCCGTATGGTAGCAGCCGAGCTATTGGTACCTGCACCCTAAAACATATTTCATCTATCTATTCTTTCTTTAAAACCATGCTGATAGTAGGATTAAATTAGATAAATGCTTATTTACTTAATTAGAAGAAATTTATAGCATAAAATCTAATCTTCCTGCAAATTATTGGGAATTTAAAGATAATCTTAAGAATTTTAAACAAACCAGTATACAATAAAAATTATCGTATTTTTAGAATAAATTACCAGGCGGGATCCCAGTGATCACCATTACTAAAAAAGAAAATATGGTTTATAACCAACTCAAATATATTCAATTAGATTATGATGATGGTGTTTCTGCAAACATAATTAAAATGGATTTGGATTTATCTGAACATGAACTTAAAGAAATTTTAGAGAATTTAGAAAAAAAAGGCCTTATTTATCATGAAGAGAATGGTAAAATAAGAGCTAAAACAGTCCAAGAAAAAATAGAAGTAGTGAACACCCAGAAAGAAGTTAAAATTGCAGAATTAAATCACTTAGAAGCAGAAGCATTGGAAATAATTAATGAACTTGCCAGTGAAAAAGGTATTATTTCCAGGTACACCCTGGAGGGCCATCTATTATACGGCCCCCTAAAAGTAAGTAACTTTAGAATGTATCATATTATTATTTCCTTAGAAAATAAGGGAATTTTAAAGAAATTGCAAAAGAATAATGCTGAATATTATGAAGTTGGTTCACCTAAGCCTTTTAATTCTTAAAAAAATATTAATCTTGCAGATTCACTCCATGGGTGAAAGGTAGCTTCCTCAACCAACCGATATCACTTTTATATAACATTCGTATATCTTTTATCCCTAATCTTAACATAGCTAATCTTTCTATACCCAGACCAAATGCTGCAACAGGAGTTTCCACTCCTAATGGTTCAAGGACTTCGGGTCGAAACATTCCTGCTCCCCCTAATTCTATCCAGCTTTCCTTTTCTTTTAAGTAAATTTCACATTCTGTAGAGAGATAGGTGTAGGGGAAATAAGCCGGGCGGAATCTGACTTTAAACCCTAATCTAGTATAAAATTCTTTTAGTATGCCTAAAAGATTTCTGAAGTTGATTCCATCAGCAGCTACTATACCTTCTACTTGATTAAATTCTGGTAAATGTTTATAGGTAATGGTCTCCCTTCTAAAAACTCTGCCCACCGAAAACATCTTTAACGGTGGAGGGTTTTCTTTAAGAAATCGGGCGGATACACAAGTAGTATGGGTTCGAAGAACTGATTGTCGGGCTATATCCCTATCCCACTGATAGCACCAACCCTCAGAACCAGTAGAACCACCATCCTGATGGACTTCCTGCACTTTTTTTACCATTTCATCTTCAGGTAGATGAGAGGTGGATGGATTTTTAATATAAAAAGTATCCTGCATCTCCCGGGCAGCGTGATCTTGGGGTTGGAAAAGACAATCAAAATTCCAGAATGCAGACTCTAAAATAGGACCCCTATATTCAGTGAACCCTAGTTTTAAAAAAATATTTCTAATTTCTTCCATTATTCTTCTTAAAGGATGTACTTTTCCAGGATGAAATTCAGGATATTCGGCATGCACATTATATCCTCTAAATTGAAGATTCTTCCATTCTCCAGATTTTAAATGTTCATGGGTAAGTTGAGTGACTTCCTCTTGAATTTTAATACCATCATCCACAATATTTTGACCTTTTTCTGTGAGAATTAAACTATGTTGGGTAATTTTATCCAGTTTAAGTAATCCTTTACGAGTTTTTAAAAATTTATAACCGCTTTTAAGTTCACTGTCCAGTTCCTTATAGGATATCTGATCTTTTTCCAACAACAGGGATAGTAGTTTTTCATCTGCCTGGGGGAGTATATAAACATCTTCCCCTTTTGTTGAAATTTTCACTTCACCCTGCTCAATTTTAGCCCATTTTTTCCTTACCAGCCAGCCTAATCCTATTTTAAATTCTTTAGAATCTAAGTCGGTTTTATGGCCTAAATCTGATAAAGATAATGTCTTCTCGGAGTATATAATTTCTAATAATTTCCGCTCTGGTAATCCTTCCTGGGCATATCTTTTACCATCATTTAAAAGGCTTAAAATTTCATCAGTGTCTTTTTGAACCCTGATCAATTCTTTCGATGCTAAAGATCCTGCTGCACTCATTACAGATTTAATATCCAAGTTTTCAGATCGGGCTATTTCTTCTGGGGAGAGCGATTTTTGGGATAATTCTAAGGCTTTTAGTACCTTTTTTTCATATAAGTGTAGTTCATTAATGATCCTGGCCTTTTCTGTGCTCATTTATTCACATCCTATATTTCAGCCTTTTTAGCTTAAAATTGTAAATGATATTGGTTAATATTTTCTAACAATGCCACCATAATAGAAGAAGCAGTTAAATCTGCAGTGGTGCCTGGATTTATATTGTGATGGGCTAAATATTCATCGAATTTTTTAAGTCTAAATCTTCCGGGATTAGTTAATATTCCTCCCTGATCTAATATCTGCTGGGCCTCCTTTGAAACTTCTTGAGATATGGTTAAACCATATTTTCGTGAGATTAGGGAGTCTGGGAAATGGGATAAAATAGTTAAAAAAGTCTGTACCGTGGCAGAATTTATACCATAATCTTTCCTAATTGATTTAAAAACCGGGTATCCATAATCGAAAGTGATAGGCATGGCCGTGGTCAGTTCTCTGGCCAATAAATCCCATTGTGCAGAAATATCTAGAACCTGAAATAAATTAACATTTTTATCTAAAAGTTCTTGCTCTGAATCCTTACTGTTAACATCCAAATCTTCTCTCTCACCCATTCCTCCAGCATCAGCTAAATAAATGGCTTTATATAAATTAACAGCATCTTCAGGAGTGGTTTGAGCCATTATTTTCCCCACATTTTTTTGTAATTCACTAAGGTTAGTGCTCATTCCAGCTGCAGCAGATAGGGGTATGAATAACATTATTATCCCTAAATTAGTATTAGTTAATACCCATTTATTGGTCTCTTCCACCGCCTCTAAGATTAATTTTCCAAGTGCAAGTGATGATAAATTTGAGGATTCTCTTAAACTTTCACCCTGTAAAGCTGCTTTAGCTATAATATCACCAATAACTACACCGCTAATTAAAAAATCTTCAAAAACCATATCCTCAAAGTCACGATTACGATGAACGTTTCCTGGTTTTGGATGGCCGCTAACTTCTAATAAAGATGCTATCTGGGCCGCTTTAACCACATAATCTACATCCATTAATTAATACCTCAATAACAACCTTTTAAATCATTTTAGATGAATATCCTTATAATATTTAAATTTATAATTTCTGCAGAAAGTCTCCTGCAAAATGAGTTATGATCAAATCAGCTCCAGCCCTTTTAATAGATAATAAAGCCTCCCAGATAGAGTCTTCACTAAGATAACCTGCCTCTATCCCTGCTTTAAGCATAGAATACTCACCACTTACATTATAAGCAGCTGTAGGTACTTTAAATTCATCTTTAATCTTTTTTATAATGTCTAGATAAGGTAAGGCTGGTTTTACCATTAGAATATCTGCCCCTTCTATTAGATCTAGTTCAGCTTCTCTTATAGCTTCTTGAGAATTAGAAGGATCCATTTGATAAGTTTTCCTATCACCAAAACAGGGCGCAGAGCAAACCGCATCCCTGAAGGGAGCATAAAAAGCAGAAGCATATTTGGCAGCATAGGACATGATCAAAACATCATCAAAACCATTGACATCCAATATCTCTCTTATTGATTCTACCCTACCATCCATCATGTCTGAAGGGGCTACCACATCAGCACCTGCTTCTGCATGAGTTAAAGCAATTTGAGAGAGATATTCCAGGGTCTCATCATTAACTATCTCCTCATTTTCCAGGATACCGCAGTGCCCCTGGGTGGTGTACTGACAGAGACAAACATCACTCATAACCACCAAGTCTGTTTCTTCTTTTAAAATTTTAATGGATTTTTGCACAATTCCCTGCGGATCATAGGCGGATGAACCCACCTCATCCTTTTGTCGAGGCACACCAAATAATAAAATCGATTTTAAACCCTTATCCTCTAAAATTTTTGCTTCATCCACCATATCTTCCAGGGAATAACGTTTCTCTCCAGGCATAGTGTCAATGGATTCTACTTGACCTTTTTTAAGTTCTTCTTTAATGAAAATAGGATATATTAAGTCTTCAGCTGAGAGTTTTGTTTCTCGTAAAATATCCCTAATCTGAGAATTTTTTCTTAAACGACGCATTCGAGTTACAGGAAATTCCATTCAACCACCAGATAATAATTATAAATAAAGTAATCCTTATATTTTACACTCCTGATAGAGAATCAGCTCAAAGCAAGCGTGCATATACTATTAAATAAATAAACTAATTTAATATGATATCATATATTTAGTTAAGGGCATTAAATTTTAATAAATCTTTTCCTCTATGATAAGATTTGTTTAAGCAGACTCTACATCTACCAATGTTTCCACATGTTCGATGGAGCTTTTAACTGCATCAGATTTTATTTCAACAATAAATGCATCTTGATTACAATTTTCAGCGCATCGACCGCAACCCCTGCATTTTTTATTATCTCTAACTGCTTTTCCCTTTTTTAAACTAATGGCATCAACAAAGCAAATATCTCTGGTGCACTGACCACATCCCTGGCACAGTTCCTCATTAAAGATTATCTCCACTCCAATCATAGAGGAAATACTTTTTGCCAGATCATCTGGCAATTCAGGAGTCATTTTCCATAAACAACAACACGGACAACAGTTACAAATAGATAATAGATCTTCTTTAGGTCCTGTATTCAGCCATACACTGTCTATTTTGTTCCTACCTATTATGTGCACTAGGCCAGCTCCCTGACATTTATCTACATGTTTTATGGCTTCTTTAGCAGTAACGCGCCTACCTAGTTTGGGAGATATTTTAGTAGCTCCTTTACCCAAAAATAGACATCCCAAATTAGGAGGATAGTCTTGACAGTCACTGGAAACTCGACAAATACATTGGTCCATTATGACATGATCTCTGGATTTATGAATGATTTCTTTTAACACTTGGCTAGGTAAGACCGTATCCTGGGATACTGGAATGTTTTGATTAAGATCAATGGAATCTAAATGAAGATCTAAATTTTTAATGGTATTATCTCGGGGAAGAACTAGTATATCATCGCCTTCAAAGAATAACTTATCCACCAGCCAGGCCATGATAGGAATTTGTCTACAGAGTTTTGAGAGTGTGAATCTGGTTTTGAAGGATAATTTGATAATTCTAACACTAATATCTGAAAAATCTAGGGCCATTTTTTTCCTGATCTCCCATATTTTAAATTAAATGAATTCAATTTAAGAATATTTTAAATTAAACCCAAATAAGGTTATCACTATAACTAAAATAGATAACCCGATTAAGGTTAATCACTACAAACTAAAAATAGATTTTGATACAATTTAATTTGAATAGAATAATTCTTCGTTCCCGAAAACTGTAATTACAGATTTGGAATCAGGTCTGTTAGTAATTCATCTTGATAGGGTTTTTTAGTATAGTATCTTTTAGCATGTTCCACTAACAGGGCATGATATTCTTGGAAAAGAGGCACCGCTTGAGGTAAATTTGATTCAAAAAGTTTTTTCACCACCCTATATTTTTCATTCTCTTTGATAAAACCTAAGTGGTGGAATATGCGTTTAGTATAAGCATCCACCACAAATTCTGGTTTTTTATAAGCATAAAGTAAAATAGAATCAGCTGTTTCCTCACCCACACCTTTTACCCTTAAAATTTCTTTGCGCTCAGGTGTAGACCCTTCTAATTTCAGGAAAAATTCAGTAATCCTTTTAAGGTATTCCGCCTTCTGATTGAAAAAGCCAGCGCATCGAATAGCCTCTTTCATTATATCTTCTCTTAAAATTAGTATATTTTGAGGTTCAAGTCTTGTAATTTCATAGAGATTAAATAGAGCCTTCTGGGCAGATTTCCACTTAGTATTCTGGGTCAGTATCGCTCCTAACATTATCTCATAACTTTGTAGATCATTTTCTGGTAGCTCATAATTTCCTGGATGATATCCCTGCAGTGAACAGGTTTTTGTGGGATTGGTACCGTTAAAATTTATTAGAGGCCACCAGCCCTGCATTCCGTAATGATTCATTAATTTATCAAATATCTCTCTAAAAATATTAGTATTTTTTAGTTGAGCTTTTATCATGAATCAGCACCTATAATTCTATAATAATCATCTACCTGAAAAAAGATTCTGCATTAAGTCTAAAATAAAACTATTAAAGTTATTATATTTATTAATATTACTAATAAAGAATTTTGGATGATAAAGAAGGAAATGCTTATGAATTATCTCATTCTATTTTTAAATCTTTAACTCAATACTTAAGTAGCTGATCCATAGTAAAATAGAGTAAAACATAATTATAATAAATTTTAATCTTAAAATATTGCAAAGAAGTAATTAAATGACCTATATTGCCTTCTGACCGGTATTTCCCTGTAAATTTAGTATTTAGAGTTAACTTATATAGTAATAGAAGTATTAGGAAAGGCATATCTTTATAGTTTTAAAAAGTAAAGATAATAAAAACTAATGTTTTTTTAAAGATTATGTTTTAAAGGTAAATTAATAATATTTCTTTTGAGAAATGCATGAAAGGAGCAATTTAAATGGCAGGAAACACCACTGGTAAGATGTTCAGCGTAACCACTTTTGGATCTAGTCATGGTAGAGCCTTAGGTGCTGTAGTTGATGGATGTCCTGCAGGATTAGAATTAAATGAAGAAGATATCCAGGTAGAATTAAATAAAAGAAGACCGGGAACTAGTGATATCACCAGTAGCAGAAGTGAACAAGATCAGGTCGAAATATTATCTGGTGTATTTGAGGGTAAAACTGATGGCACCCCTATCGCCGCTGTAGTCTATAATAAGGATGTTGATTCAGCAGCATATGAAGACCTCAAAAATAAGCCTCGACCAGGCCATGGTGACTATGGGTGGATTAGTCGTTATAAGCATTATGATTATCGAGGCGGAGGAAGAGGAAGCGGCCGCATAACCATTGGCCATGTTATTGGTGGTGCTGTGGCTAAAAAATTACTGAATACTGTAAATATTAAAGTTATAGCCCACGTTACTCAGATTGGTAAAGTAAAATCCCACAAGGTTAATTTAGATTTAATTGAAGAATATTCTAAGAGAAATCCGGTTCGATGTGCTGATCCTCAGGCCGCAAATAAAATGGAAGAGGCTATACTGCAGGCTAAATCCCTGGGCGATTCTATTGGAGGCATTGTAGAGACTATTATCTTTAACCTTCCTGCAGGTATAGGGGAACCAGTATTTGATAAACTTGATGGGGATTTATCCCGGGCTTTAATGAGTATTGGTTCTGTTAAAGGAGTTGAAATAGGCTTTGGATTTGATTTAGCTGAATCCACTGCATCAGAAACTAATGATGAATTCTATATAGAAAAAGATACCATCAAAACTACCACCAATACTTCCGGAGGTGTTCTAGGTGGGATCTCTATTGGTATGCCGGTAGTGATGCGCATGGCAGTTAAACCCACTCCTTCCATTTCCTTGTTGCAAAAAACAGTTGATCTGGAGCGAATGGAGGAGAGTAAAATAGAAATTAAAGGTAGACATGACCCCTGTATCTGTCCCCGCATAGTTCCTGTAGCTGAATCAGCAGTGGCTATAGTCCTAGCAGACCATATGATAAGGAGTGGATTTATCAACCCTTGCCATTTGTAAACCGAGATATTTAAAAATTAATTTTTTTTAAAAAAAAAATTGTATCTATAAAAAAAAAATATATAATTAATATTTCTAAAAGGGGGGTGGAATAATCTATTTAGAAGAATTAAAAAGAGAATTAAAATACACCTTAAGATCTCTTTCACCCGCTATCATTTTAATCCTTATCTTCCAAGTAATCTTTATAAGAATTCCTTGGACTGAATTTGTTCAAATAATAGTTGGACTGCTATTTACCATTTTAGGTTTTACCTTTTTTATACAGGGAGCAAAAAAAGGATTACTTCCTCTGGGAGAAAATATGGGATCTTCTTTTATTGAAAAAAAAGCATTTATAATGATATTGATTTTTGGTTTCCTTTTAGGTTTAACCTTGACTATTGCCGAACCTGACGTAAGGTTGGTTGCCTTTCAGATCGCCCAGATAGCTGTTTTAAATATCAGTCAAAATGAATTGATCTATGTAACTGCATTAGGGCTGGGTATATTTACTTTAATAGCTATTTTAAGGAATATGATTGATTTTCCCATATCATATATACTGATTCCAGGTTATGGTGCCGCTATTGTGCTCTCCATCGTAATTGCAGATGAGTTCATCTCTAAAGCCTATGATCTGGGAGCAGTTACCACTGGTCCCATGACTGTACCCTTCTTGATTGCCATTGGAGTGGGTATTGCCTCGGTACTGGGTGGTAGAGATAGACTAGAAGCTGGTTTTGGAATCATGGCTATTGGATCTATTGGGCCGGTGCTAGCCATTCTAATCTGGAGCCTGCTTAGAGGTGGGATTTAATGGAGATCATGCCTGCCTTGGGAGTGCTACGGGAAGTAATTGAGGCCGTATTACCTGTTTTAATTTTATTTTTCTTATTCCAGATTATAATATTGAGAAAAATTCCTAAAAATTTATTAGAAATATTATCTGGAGTTTTAATGACTATTATCGGTTTTTTCTTTTTTTTCTTTGGAGCTAAGATAAGCCTGATACCTATGGGTAATGCGATCGGGATTTTTTTAGCCCAAATGAATTATTATTGGGTGATCATATTTGCCTTTATCATAGGAATCTTCAGTATTTTAGCTGAACCTGCAGTTAATGTCTTTGTATATGAAGTAGAGAAAGTATCATCAGGTTATCTTCCTAAAAATTTGATTTTGTTAAGTATAGCCGTGGGAGTGGGTGTAGCTCTCTTTTTTTCCGTATTAAGGATTTATCTGAATATACCTCTCTCTTGGATTTTGATTCCGGGTTATGTGTTTATTCTGGCTCTAGTTTTATTCACTCCCCGGGATTTCATTCCTATAGCTTTCGATTCCGGTGCAGTGGCTACTGGTCCCATGATAGTTACCTTTGCCCTACCCATTATGACTAGTATTGCTATTGGATTAAGAGGGGATGAGGCAGGATTATTGGGTCTGGGTACGGTGGGTCTGGTGGCTATGTTTCCCATCATGTTCATATTGATCTTAGGGATTATAATAAAAAGTAGGGAAAAAGATGAATGATAATGCTGACCATTATAAAAAAGGAGGGAATACTATGAGTAGTTGTTCTGGTTTTAAGTTAATATACACCATAGTAGAAGCAGGAAGGGGAAGCCATATTATGAATATTGCTCGTGAAGCAGGAGCAGAAGGTGGAACCATCTATTTTGGACGTGGAACCAGTATACATGAACAT
>PWMT01000076.1 GCA_003558085.1 Methanobacteriaceae archaeon | reverse complement strand
TTCACCAGTTACAATATTTCGTACCTTCTTTCCAATTAAATTCTCAGGATCAATTTTTTTCACCAATTCAAGATCCGTCCGCTGCTGTAGTAGATTTTCATAAGCTTTTTCACTAATAATCCATACTTCCCCATCAGCTTTAACTTTTAAATAGTTAGCATCAGGATTTAACCAGATATTAGTTGCACCGTAAATGGTTTCTGGCCTAAAAGTGGCGGGAACTAAATAATCTCCATTTAATTCAAATTTTAAAAGAGTAAGTTCATTGATGGCCACACCTTCTCCCTCTAATAAATCATGATCACCTACCGGATTTTCACATTCTGGACAGTACTTAACTGGGTGCGCTCCTCTTCTTATCAGGCCTTTTGCTTTAAGTTGGCGGACTTGCCATTGAATAAATTTTTGATAAGCAAGGTCAGTAGTCTTAAATTCTCTTCTCCAATCAATACTATAACCCATTTTTTCCATTATTTGCCTATATTCCCTACTAAAATATTGAACTATATATTCAGGATCAGAAAATTTTTGTAATTCTTCTGCAGGAACTTGATGCACACTTTGATAGATATTCATAGTCCAGGGGTCCTGGCGTTGTATTCTTTTGGCAATACCTATAACTGGAGCCCCGGTAACATGCCAGCCCATAGGAAATAATACATTATAACCTTGCATACGTTTGAATCTAGCATAGACATCAGGGACGGTATAAGTTCGCCCATGACCAATATGCATTGCCCCGCTAGGATAAGGATAAGCAACTGTTAAAAATATTTTTTGGCGGTGATCGGGATCCGATTGGAACATTTTCGATTCTTGCCATTTTCTCTGCCATTTCTGTTCCAGTTCTTTCAATAGTTTTCCTCCAAAGTAACTTGTTTAACTAATAATCCTTTAAGTATTGAAAATTCCATTATTTAATTTATTGAAAATCAATTGACTTAATCAAGCCCCAACTTCCCCTTCTATCCAATTTAAATATTCTTCAGAACCTTTTAAAATGGAACATGAAATAATACAGGGGGTTTCATAACTATGAAGTTCTTTAACCCTTTTTATTAAAATATCCAGTTTTTCCTCCATAGTTTTGAGTATAAGTATTGATTCTTGATCATGTTCTATTTTACCTTTCCACCAATACAAAGACTTCATTGAACTTATAATATTAGCACATGCAGCCAGACGTTCTTCAACCATTTTTTTACCTATTAAAGCAGACTCTTCTTCATGGGAAGTAACAATATATACCATTACAAATTTCATAATATCGCTTCTCCTTTGATATATCAAAACCTTTACCTTAAAACAGGACTTTCCGGTGCATGTAACTTGTGCTGTGAATTTTTCACCATTTTCCTAATTCTTTTAACTTCCTCTAAATCTAGATCCATTTTATTAGATAATTTTTCATCTGAAAATTCTTTTTCGATCATAAGGTACAGTAACTGGTCTAGAGTTGGGTAATCCATTCCAATTTCGTCTTCATCACTTTGACCAATCCACAGTCCTGCCGAGGGAGGTTTTGTTATAATTTCTTCTGGTATTTTTAATGCATAAGCTAATTGCTGTACATGAGTTTTATAAATATCACCTATAGGTAAAAAATCCACTCCCCCATCACCGTATTTAGTGAAATATCCTATCATGAGTTCGCTTAGATTACCAGTACCGGCAACCAGAAGATTCATACTATTAGCATGATAGTAAATGATTAGCATACGCATTCTAGCCATTAAATTAGCTTTAGCCAGTTTAGTGAATTGGTGAATACATAAGTTATCAAAAGGTTCTATTAAAGGACTTATGGGTATAATTTCATAATCTATGCCTAGTACCTCTGCTATCATCTGGGCATGATTAACCTCCTGGCTAGGAGTAGTTTCACTAGGCAGGATTAAAGCCAATACTTTTTCCGGCTTGATTGCTAAGCTAGCTAAATAAGCTACTGTACTGGAGTCAAGGCCTCCACTAAGTCCTAAAACTATTCCTTCTGCACCGGCTTCATTCAGTTTTTGTTTGATGAATTTAACTATCTTATTAATGGTTTTTTCTTCATCAATGGGAGGTGGCTCATATTTTATACTCATGCAGGCACCCTAACTATTTATATAGATAAAATCATTTATAATTAAATAAAGATTTTTTTTTAATCTTTAATTATGTAAATTAGTTTTTCTGTGAAATTGATTATAAGCTTTCTTTGTGAACTAGAAATAACCCTTGTATTTTAATGTTATAAGATAAGTTTAAAAGCAAGAATAATATATTAAATATAACTATTTATCATACGTGTTATAAATTAAACCTTATTCTAATTTATTCACTTTAATAGAATCTTAGGAGGAATATTATGTCATTTAAAGATCTTATTAAATTTAATAAAGGAAAAACTACCTTTGTATTTATAGGAGGAAAAGGAGGAGTTGGAAAAACTACTATTTCGGCTGCGACAGCTTTATGGATGGCTAAACAGGGAAAGAAAACTTTGGTTATATCTACTGATCCAGCCCATTCCTTAGCAGATTCTCTGGAAAAACCAATCGGACATCTTCCCACACCCATAACGGACAACTTACATGCGGTTGAAATCGATCCAGAAATAGCTATGGAAGATTATCAGGCTAAAATGAAAGAGCAAGCTGCATTAAATCCGGGAATGGGAATGGATATGCTTCAAGATCAAATGGACATGGCGTCCATGTCTCCAGGTATAGATGAAGCTGCAGCTTTTGATAAATTTTTACAATATATGACTACTGATGAATATGATATTGTAATCTTTGATACAGCTCCTACCGGACACACTCTAAGACTACTCTCCTTCCCGGAAATGATGGATTCCTGGGTGGGTAAAATGATTAAAGTAAGAAAACAAATAGGGAGCATGGCCAAAGCATTTAAGAATATTTTACCATTCATGGGGGATGAAGAAGAAGAGGATCGAGCCTTAGAAGATATGGAACAGACTAAAAAGAAGATTAAAGAAGCAAGAGCTGTAATGGCTGATTCTGCAAGAACATCATTTAAGATGGTGGTAATTCCCGAGGAGATGTCTATTTATGAATCAGAAAGAGCTATGCAGGCTTTGGAAAAATATGATATACATTCTGATGGAGTTATTGTTAATCAGATACTTCCAGAAGAGACAGATTGTGAATTCTGCCAAGCCCGAAGAACCCTCCAACAACAAAGACTTAAACAAATCCATGAAAAATTCCACGATCAACTGGTGGCTGAGGTTCCTCTTTTAAAAGAAGAAGCAAAAGGGGTAGATACTCTGGAAAATATTGCTGAATTATTATATGGCAAATTGGATTCAAATTCCACCTAATTTTTTTTAAATGATCCTTATTTTTCTTCAATTTTAATGTTCTTGTTTGGAAACCCAAGCGAAATAGCAATTAACTCAAATCCTATAAAAATTATTTATTGTCCATCTCATTTTCAAAATCAGGATTGAAACATTAAATTAAGAAGAGAGGATCATGCTTATTAGAGATTACTATTTTTTAAAGCTGGGGCTGATTATATTTTAATTAAAGACATTAAAAAAGCTTCTTATTTTGAAACTATAGATGGTACTTTACTCTGCGAACTATTACATCCTCACCGGGAAAATTATGATCTTAAAATGAATTTTAGCGTTGCACATGCTATTTTAGGCCCCTATGAATCATCTTATCCTCATAGAATTGAATCATCAGTGGAAGTATACTATATATTAGAAGGGGAGGGTTTAATGTATATTGATGATGAACAGGCACCAGTAGGGCCTGGAAAACTGGTTTACATTCCTCCGGGGTCAGTACAGAATATAAAGAATATTACTTCACGAGAACTAAAATTTTTATGTATAGTATCCCCTCCCTGGAGGGGAGAAAATGAGGAACTCTGTCTGGAATAAAAAGCTTATCCTCATTAAACTGTAAATTTAGATAA
>PWMT01000101.1 GCA_003558085.1 Methanobacteriaceae archaeon | reverse complement strand
TGGCACGTTTATGGGTGGTGCTGGAATTTTTGTTAACACGTTTCTTGGGAAGGTAGAGGAATTCTGGTTGGTAAGTAGTGTAATTATTAAATCCAGCCATGCCAGTTATCTCCAGAGCCCTAATGATACGGAAACTCTCCTCACTCATGTAAAAAGGTATATCCTCCCGGATATGATGCAGGTAACCCATATGGTCTAGGTGGGAGTGGCTAATTAAAATTCCCTGGCAAAGTGGTTCTTTAGAGAAAGGTATCCCTGACTTTTTTAGATAATCCTCCCTGTAAATACCCTTTATTTTAGGTAAAAGTCCAAATTGGATTAGATCCATAATCCCATTTAATTTTCGAGGCTGTAAAAATTCTGAAAAATAGTATGCTTCCTGTTTGAAACTTTTACCAAAATCAAAAAATAGGGAGGATTCTCCAGAGGAGACCTGGATCTTATTTCCCCCAATCTCATTTACACCACCATAGAAGTCTAACTGCACCACTAAATCAACTCCCAGTTATCTAATTTTAATCATTAACATCAATATTAATTAAGATCATTTTAATCTAATATTTATGGAAAAATAGGGATATAAATCCTTAGTTTTCTTTTTAATTAGAACTTAAACTAACTATTATTTGAGATTCACCACTATCTATATATAAAAAAAATTAGTGGATAAGCAGTTAGGGATGATGAGTAGTTAAATTTTTAGTGCCATTTAAATCCTAAGTGCTTTGTTTTTTAGTTAATACTTGCGATGGTAGTAGGCCCAGGCAAATAGAAAGATTATAAAACAGAAAAATAGAGAAGCTAGTAGGGTATAAGCAGCCAGTAATAATTGGGGATAAATGTTTCTAAGGGTTATCATTATTATAGCAGCATATAAGGTTAACGCCACAAATATACCCAAAGTCATGGTGCCTGCTTTTTCATTAATAAGTTGACTTCTTACCACTTCCACTACTTCACCCTGGTCTGTGGAGAACCATGCATCTAGCGTATCCCAGCTAGCATATACTATAGGGATCTGTACAAGAAGCACTAAAATGGCTAGAAAAATTAGATAAATATTAGCAAGTATTAAACCAGTGATCAATAAAACAGTTTCCAAACCACTAAGAAAGAATAAGATACGTACTTTGTTTTTCAATTCCATACTTAACACCCAATTGAGGATTTTATGAAAGTATCTAACACCTGTTCAGGATTATTATTAAGATGAACTTAATATGAATTTTGTTTAAACTTAAGCTATCCTGATAACTTAATATTTACTTTAAGCCACTATTAATAAATTATTAATCTACTTTTAATCACTAAAATTAATTAAGCAAAGCTCTATAAAGAGTAGGGAAGTGGATTATAAAAAAAATAGATGGTATTAAAGCTTAGTTTATAGTTAAAAAAAAGTATTTAAAAAAAAATAAAATATGAGGCTAACTTTAGTAATAGTATAGTAGCTTATGCTAAATAGAAAATAGTATACTAACATAGTTTATTCTTAGGTGTTACGATAATGAAGATTCCCTCCCCTACACATATTTCCCGGATATTAAAGTATTATGATTTTTTTAAAGAACCAGGATCCCGCTACTCTAGAGAGGATGATCCAGTTATGATCGACTCTTATATTTACTCTTTTGAACTTTTCCAGTTGGTGAACAAACTCTACATGGAAAATTTCATCCAGGAATATAAACAATCTTACCGTTTACCAGAGAACCTAGAAGAAGCTGATATCTGCAGCCTGGTTAGAGTATTAAGTGCAGTGGTAATGGCGGATCGATACTCTAAAGGTATTTTAAGTCAATTTATAGCTCAAGGTAATTTAAGAAAAATCTTCAACCGCCTAAGCGAGATTAAACTGGAAATGGAAAATAGAATGTACGGCTCCCTCTTAGGACTGGCGGTGGGAGATGCTCTAGGTGTGTCAGTAGAATTTAAATCACCTGGAAGTTTTCCTCCTGTAGAGGACTATCAGGGAGGGGGAACCCATAATTTAGATGCTGGGGAGTGGAGTGATGATACATCACTAGCCCTTGCTCTAGCAGAAAGTTTATCTAAAAGTAAAGGTTTCGATCCCCAGGACCAGATGGAGCGATACCTAGCCTGGTACCGGGAAGGATACCTGGCGGTTAATGGTTCATGCTTTGATATAGGTAAAACCACTCAACAGGCCCTGGAAAATTATGAGGTAACTGGTGATCCCTATTGCGGATTAGATCATGAAAGGTCTGCTGGTAATGGATCTTTAATGCGCCTGGCACCCATACCTATTTATTACTTCTCCAACCTGGAGGGGGTTATAAGATATGCTCGACTCAGTTCCTGCACCACCCACCAACATCCCCTGGTTCTGCAATGCTGCCAGTATCTATCCCTACTTATCCAGGGGGCCTTATGGGGTAAAAGTAAAACAGAATTATTATCAGCTGATTATGCACCTTATAAAACTTATCTGCACCATGACGATCTCTTAGAAGAATTAGAGGAAGTGGTGCAGGGTTCTTATAAAAGAAAAAACCCACCAGAAATCAGGGCATCCGGACATGTTATAAAATCATTGGAAGCGGCCCTATGGGCCTTCTATCACTCTAATAATTTTAAAGAAGGTGCTCTTATGGCAGTGAATCTTGGAGAGGATGCTGATACAGTGGGAGCTATTTATGGTCAGCTAGCCGGAGCCTACTATGGTGAAACTGGTATACCGCAGCCCTGGTTAGATAAGCTGGCCAGAAAAGATTTAATCCATTCAATATGCCAGGATCTGATTTATCCAGAATAAAAAAAATAAATTTAAGGACTATTAATGGAAAATAACGAGACTTGTTATAAGAAAATAATTTAAGGATATTTTTATAGAAAAAAAAAATGCAGGAAAAGAAAAAAAAAATAATATTTTTTTTATATCACTGCTAGTTCACCAGCAGAGGTTATTATTAGTTTTTCTTGAGAGATGAAACCCATTTCCCTTAATTCTCGGATATGGTTATAGGTCATACCCCGGCTGATACCTATTTTAACTGCCAGGTTTTTAACTGACATTTCACCCTCCATGAGTGCTTCTAAAACTTCTTTTTTGGTTTTGGAGATGCCGAAATTAAGTATAGGTAGATCAATCAAGGTACCGTCTTCTTCGGTGACGTAGACTATTCTTTCCACTTCCTGGTGTCGGGCGTAACAACCAAATAAGGCTCCTAGTGCCTGAGGTTTTCGACCACCACTGACATTAACTACCAGCCTTCTACCAGCAGCTTTTTCTTCATCAATGATTTCAGCGGTGTCTTTAGCCACCCGCACCACATCATATAGGCTGGTTTCTTGAGATACAATTTCAATAAACTTGCCCACGGTTTCATTTAAAATTTGCTCCACTTTGTTTTTTTCTTTTGGAGCTTTATCTTCCCTTAAAAGTACTACCTTTTTAGGGGAGAATTGGGTGATGCAAATCATCACCGGCTCAATGGAATAAATAGTGGAAATTAAGGTAGTTTCCATTTTAAATCACTTTCCCTTGAAATTTACATCTAAAATTTATATCTACGTTGAACAATAGTAGATAATTGATATTGCTTTTATGGTAACTAGTTAATATAGATTTTGATCTAATTAAGGGTGTACTCACTACACAGTTGCTTGAATCCTAGTTATAAAAAATTAATATATATTTTTAACCTCCCCATGTTGTTCTTTGCTAACTATATTGTAGTTTAAAAAAAGTATTGTAAATAATAAATATTAACCTAGTAATACTAAACATGAAATATACGTGCGATTTTTAAGTACCATCTAGTAGTATAAGTATCTCTGGGAATTGTCCTCTTAACTGGTGTGGAAGATTTGATGGAAATGATTGTTATGGAAAGAGTTAAAGAGGATGTTCCCTCCCTCTAGTTTATTAAATTATAATTCACAGAAAAA
>PWMT01000080.1 GCA_003558085.1 Methanobacteriaceae archaeon | reverse complement strand
TTGCCTTTTACATGATCGGAAGATTGTAAACCGTTGTGATGATTCAGTAGTACGCTTCAGAGGCGATGATATGGCATTTATTCGCCGTTCTAGAGGTTATGCTCCTGAACCTTATGATTTATCTTTTTTGTCCTCTGACTTGAAAGTTTTAGCTCTGGGTCCTGAAATAGATGTTACTTTTTCTCTATTAAAGGAAGGTCGCTGCTATCTATCCCAGCATATAGGGGACACCACCAAGTATGCCACTTATCTTTATCTGCAAGAAGCAGTTGACTACTTGCTGGCCATTACCAAAACTGAGGAGGTGGATATGGTGGCTTGTGATTTGCATCCGCAATTTTTCACCACTCAACTTGCAGAAAAATTATCTGAAAAATATTCTTGTCCTGTTTTACCAGTACAACATCACCATGCCCATGGGGCGGCATTGGCAGTGGATGTGGGTGAAAGTGAGATGATTTGTATTGCTGCTGATGGGGTAGGTTACGGAGCAGATGGTACTGCTTGGGGAGGAGAAATTTTATATATCAAAGATGGATCATATGAGCGTTTGGGTAGTTTAATGCCTCAAAATATGGCTGGTGGTGATCTATGTACTCGTTATCCTGCCCGTATGTTATTTTCCATGCTTCAAGATCATTATGAAGAATTAGAATTACAGGAACTAATGGCGAAACATTATAAACATTACTTCCCTTATGGAGAAAGAGAAATTAAATTATTAAAACATCAATTAGCTAGAAATTTTAATGTGGGAATTACTACAAGTACAGGTAGAGTTCTGGATGCTATATCTGCGGCCCTAGGTATTTGTGGAGAAAGAACCTATGAAGGGGAATGTGCAATGAAACTTGAATCAGTAGCCTTTCAGGGAGAAGAAACCTTACAAATACCCTTGGAAATAAACAGAATTAAGGGTAGGGATGTTCTAGATACTTCCCTGTTATTAAAAGAAGTTATGGATAGAATTCATGGGGGTGAAAGTCGAAAAAATATTGCCTTCGCTGCCCAAAAAAGTTTAGCCCAGGGCTTGGCTGCTTTAGGAATTAAAGCTGCAGATAAGAAAGGTGTTAATATTATTGGAGGATCTGGAGGAGTTTTCTATAATGAAGCTATAAGTTTAACTATAAAAGATTATGTGGAAAGTCGAGGGTACAAGTTCATCCAACACCAGACTTCTTGTGCAGGTGATGGTTCGGTATCTCTGGGACAGGCAGCCATAACTGCAAATCTATATGGATAATGTATATCACTTTAAAAAATGCAATCATGCTTGAATTAAAATTTATTCTAAAAAAAAGTGACTATTCTTCCTCAGAATACCCTTCGATCTCTGAAAGGATATTTTCCGCCCTATTTTTAAGATTTGTATATAATCTTAACAGGCTTTTTAGTTCCTCAAGAGCTTCCCATTGGCCCATCCTAATTCTTTGTTCTACATCTAATAATTTTGACCATTCTTCTCCAGATGGGAGTTGTTTTCTTTGCAAAGCCTCTTCACTAATATCTACTTCAAATAAATTTTGATTGATGATAATGTTTACAGTAATATCACGGGACATGTCATAATATTTTCGAGGCCTGCCTCTTTCAATCTTTTTAAATGATGATTTAAGAATTCCTAGATCTTCCATTGCTCTTAAATGTTCTATAATTGCTTTTTGACCTATTTCTAATTCTTTAGAAATTTGACTAACAAATCTAGGTTCTATTCTTAATAGGTTGATAATTTCACGACGGGTGCGGCAACCCATTACATCAAGTATATCCCCTATATCCATGTCATCAAATGAATTTTTTTTCATTGACAATACTATGGTCGAAAGGTTTATATAACCTTTTGTAACTATAATCAATATAGGTTAATAGTATAACCTATGGTAACTTTAATCATATGAAGATCTTAATCCTACTATTTCCTTTTGAATTCATTCAAAACTTTCTAAAGGTGAATTGATGTGCGATGATAAGGATTTAAAAAAACTTGAAAAAGAATTAAAAGAAAAAGAGTCTTCTTTAACAGAAAAAAAAAAGTCTCTTCAGGAAACGAAGGAAAAACTTAGAGAAACCGAAAACGAACTTAAAATAAAAGAAGAAGAGTTTGAAGAATTAGAAGCTAAAAAATCGGATTATTTAGCTCAGTTACAACGAATGCAAGCTGACTTTGAAAATTATAAAAAAAATGCGGCTAAACAACAAGCCCAGATTATAGAATACGCCAATGAAAATCTGATATTAAAAATATTAGATGTTTATCAGGATTTTGAACGCGCTTTAGAAAGCTGTAAAACCCAAGAAGATTTTAAAAATGGTTTAGAACTCATTTATAATAAACTTAAAAAGATTCTAGAAAAAGAAGGTTTAAAAGAAATACCAGTTAAAGCTGAAAAGTTTGATCCTTACAAACACGAAGCAATGATGGCTGAAAACCATGATGAATATGAAAATGGTATGATCATTGATGAATTAAGTAAAGGATATACCTTAAAAGACAAGGTCATTAAATATTCCATGGTAAAAGTATGTAAAAAAAAATGATTCCTGATAATTTTTCTAATCCCTGAAGATCATTAACCAAAATATGATAAAAATATGTTATAATAATTTATTTTAATAAAAAGAGATTATTTTCCAATTATAAAGAATTAAATGTATGAGGTGAAGTTATGACAAATAAAAAGGAAAAAATTATTGGTATTGATTTAGGAACAAGTAACTCTGCAGCTTCGGTATTAGTTGCTGGTAAAGCAACCATGATACCTGCTGCCGAGGGGGTATCTCAATATGGAAAAGCATTCCCCAGTTATGTTGCATTTACTGATGATGGGGAAAGGTTGGTGGGAGAACCAGCCAGGCGTCAAGCTGTAACAAACCCAGAAAATACCATAACCGCAATAAAAAGAAGTATGGGTACTAATCGTAAATTAAATATTAAAGGAAAAGAATATACTCCCCAGGAAATTTCTGCTTTTATACTGCAAAAAATTAAAAAAGATGCAGAAAGTTTCTTAGGAGAAGAAATTAAAAAAGCCGTCATCACAGTACCAGCTTACTTTGATGACAATCAAAGAACTGCAACTAAAGATGCAGGAACCATAGCTGGCTTAGATGTTGTAAGACTGGTCAATGAACCAACTGCTGCTAGTTTAGCTTATGGTATAGACCGGGAACAAGAAGAAGAATTAGAAATTTTAGTATTTGATTTTGGTGGAGGTACTCTAGATGTTACCATAATGGACTTTGGTGGAGGAGTATTTGAAGTTCGCTCCACTAGTGGTGACACACAACTCGGTGGAACCGACATGGATAACACCATCATGAAATATCTAGCTAATGAATTCCAAAAAGAAACCGGTATAGATCTAATGGAAAATGATCAGGCAGTCCAAAGACTAAGAGAAGCTGCAGAAAAGGCCAAAATTGAATTATCAACTACTTTAAATACTGAAATCAATCTTCCATTTATTACCGTAGCTGATGACGGCCCTAAAAATTTAATTCAAAATTTAAGTCGAGCTAAGTTAGAAGAACTAGTCTATCCGATCATCAAAAAATGTGCAGGTCCTATGAAGCAAGCTTTAGAAGATGCCAAAATTAAGAAAAATGAGGTAGATAAGATCATTCTAGTAGGTGGTCCTACAAGAATGCCAGTGGTACAAAAATTTGTAGAAGATTTCATAGGTAAACCTGTAGAAAGAGGAATAGATCCCATGGAATGTGTAGCTATGGGTGCAGCCATTCAAGGAGGAGTACTAGCTGGAGAAATAAAAGATCTAGTATTATTGGATGTTACCCCATTATCTTTAGGTATAGAAACTTTAGGTGGGGTATTCACTAAACTAATTGAAAGAAACACTACCATACCCACTAACAAGAGCCAAGTATTTTCTACCGCTGCTGATAATCAAACTTCAGTGGATATACATGTCTTACAAGGGGAAAGACCTATGGCAGCAGATAACACCACTTTAGGACGTTTCCAATTAGTGGGAATACCACCAGCTCCTCGGGGAGTACCCCAAATCGAAGTTAGCTTCGATATTGATGCCAATGGTATTTTGAATGTATCTGCTAAAGATATGGGAACTGGTAAAGAACAGGCCATTACCATAACCGCGCCTAACAAATTATCTGATGATGAAATCGACCAAAAGATTCGTGAAGCAGAAAAGCATGCTGAAGAAGATAAACAGAAACAGGAAGAAATGGAAGTCCGTAACAATGCCGATTCCATGATATACACTTCAGAGAAAACTTTAGAAGAAATGGGTGATAAAGTACCTGCAGATAAAAAAGAATCTGTAGAAAAATTAGTGGCGGAACTACGTGATTTAGTAGCAGGAGATGATATTGCTGATATTAAATCAAAAACTGAAGAGTTAACCAAGGTCGTTCAGGAAATTGGTGCTACTATTTACCAACAAGCACAACAAGAACAAGCACAACAAGAAGGCGAAGCTGGATCTGAACAGGACTCTTCCGGGAAAGACGAACCTATAGATGCCGACTACGAAGTAAAAAAATAAATTAAAGGTATAAACTACCTTTAATTTTTATATTTTTTTATTTATTTGGAAATATTGAAATAAAATAAGAATTAAATTTATTCCTATAAATTAAAATACCACTATTAACTTAAGCTAATTACATTAAATAATTCAATATTATTTTGATTATAAACTGATTATCCACACCACAATTTTAATTTAGGTGAACATTAAATGGCAGAAAAACGTGATTATTACGAGGTTCTAGGCGTAGATAAGGGAGCCGATAAAAAGGAAATAAAGAAAGCATACCGAAAGTTAGCTATGAAATATCATCCTGATGTAAATAAGGATTCGGATGCTGCTGATAAATTTAAAGAAATAAGTGAAGCCTATGCTGTATTATCTGATGAAAATAAACGAAATACTTACGATCAGTTTGGCCATTCTGGTATGAATGGTTTCTCCCAGGAAGACATATTCAGCAACATTAACTTCGATGATATTTTCCGTGGATTTGGATTTGATGTGGGAAATATTTTTGATGTTTTCGGATTTGGTGGGGGTAGAAGACAAGGCCCGCAACCAGGACGAGACGTTTATTATGATTTAGATATAAGTCTAGAAGAAGCTGCTACCGGCCTTGAAACAGATATTAGAGTACCCCATACCAAAACTTGCCCGGCATGTGAGGGATCCCGAGCTGAACCTGGTACTGGCACCCACCAATGCGCTGAATGTGGTGGTACTGGACAAATACGTCAAGTTAACAATACTTTTTTAGGACAAATGGTTAATATACGTCCTTGTAATGCTTGTCAGGGTGAAGGAAGTGTAGTTGAAGAGCCTTGTAAAAATTGTAATGGGCAGGGAATAGTAAGAACAACCAGTAGTATCCATATTAAAGTTCCTCCAGGTGTAGAGTCTGGTTCTAGGTTAAGAGTGCCAGGAGAGGGAGAAATGGGGATGAGGAATGGTCCGCCTGGGGATTTATATGTGATGATAAATGTAAAGCCTCATAAATTATTCCAGAGGGAAGCAGCTAATTTGTATTATGAAAAACCAATCAGTTTTGTGCAGGCTGCATTAGGTGATAGTGTAGAAATACCCACATTAGATAGTACAGCTGATTTTAAAATACCTGCTGGAACTCAAAGTGGAACTACTTTCAGATTGAAGGGTCAGGGAATGCCACATTTAAGATGGAGTGGTAAAGGCGATTTATATGTAAAGGTTAAAGTAGTTACTCCGCGAAGATTATCTCCTCAGCAAAAAGAATTATTACAGGAATTTGCTGATATCAGTGGAGATGAAATTCATACCAGTGAAGATAAAGGATTCTTCGACAAGGTTAAGGATGCAATTAGTAATTAATTAACTACTTTTCATAGAATCCCCATAAAATTATTTTTCAATATTTATTTAGATGCCAAATTACTTATTTTGCTAAATTTACAACTTGTTTACCATGTCTTGGAATATGCTTATGATTTTTAATTAGTAAGATTTTAGTTTTAATTAAAACTGTCTAGTGGCTGAGAAATGTAATCAATAATCAAACCATACTATTTTAAAGATAATAGGAAAAATTAGTGATTTATAAACTAAATAGATTTTATAGTTTTACAAATTTAGTTTAGGCTTACATTAAAAATAAATCTCCCAAAAAAAAATTAAGTTTAAGCAATTGCAACTAAAAGAAGATATGATGGCATGCCAGGAGTAACCCACCTTCTGTTTCAGCAGCATTCATCTAGGCGGACTACCTCTGCCTCCTACAGTTCTCATCAGCAGTATTTGCCCTTGCATCCCACGGATTGGCCGTTTCACCGTTCCTTTTGATGTCATTCGGCTTTGAAAAAGTTCATTATCATCCATCAAAAGACGTGTCGTTTCTGCTCCAGAGTCCAACTTCTCAGCAGGTGCCTCACAGCACCGTGGATCTGTATGATGGGTGGAGTTTCCTCAGTTTAAACCCTTGCGGGAAACCGGTAGCTGCTCTTTGGCTTGCCATCAGAAAACTAGTATATTTCGATATATATGTATTAATAAATAAATTTTACCATTAATCATTTTATAGCTAATACTATATCCACAGCTAACCCATACATACTCTCCTTTTCTGATTCATAAACTTTAAAATTAGCTTCTTCTATCTTTTTTTTACTATTAATTAGTCTACAATCTACATAAGTGGGAAATTTATGATTAAACCATTCATATATGTTTCTGATTATTTTATTTGATCCTTTTTTAGATAAAGAAACCACCACTAGTCGTCCCTCATCTTTAAGGATTCCTTTACATTGTTTAAGAAGCGTAGATATTTCAAAATCAAGGAAAAGTTCTAAAGTAAAACTCATAAAAATTGCATCAAAAAACTCTTCTTCAAAAGGAAGTTTAAGAGCATCTCCCACCATTAAATTTGTTCGCTCCAAAAGACTTGCTTTTTTTAGATTAGATGTAGCAATACGAGTCATTTCAGAGGATATATCGATACCGTATACTTTACCTGTATCCCCCACCTGTTTACTTAAAATTAAAAGCGCTTCTCCAGTCCCAAAACCTATTTCTAAAATCTTTTCCCCATTTTTTACGTTTAAATATTTTAGGCCTCGTTTAACATGTTCCTTTTCAGGAAAAGCTAATAAATCGTACCATTTACTAATTTTATCATAATGGATTTTTCTAATAGATGATCTTTTTGAGGGGAAAGTAGCTGAATCTTTAGAGCTCATAATATGATATGGGAGATAGGAGCATAAATTTTTGTTTAAATCGTCTAAAATTCTCCAAATAAGATATTTAGATGCTGATTTTTACATTTATTCAAAAGATAGAATATTATTATTTATAAAAAGCAGCTCATAGGAGAATATAGCACATATTTTAGTTACTCCAAGCTCAATCCATTCAAAAAATAGTTAATTTACAGATATTAAAAGAAATGGAGGGTTATTAATAGATAATTAACAAAAATAGCGGGGCCTAGATTTGAACTAGGGCTCTCGGGGTTATGAGCCCCGCGGGATCACCAGACTACCCCACCCCGCTGTAACTATATGATTAGCAGTAGAAGTATATAAAGTTTTGCCTTAAAAAAAAGAAATTAAAAAAAATGAGTTATTTTTCGTCTTCTTCAATAGCCTTTAATCTTTCGTCTATGTTATCAAGTTTTTTATTAGTAAATCCGCGGTATTCGTTGAATCTTCTTTCTAATTCTCCAATATCTCTGGTGACAACTTCAACTCTTTTTTCTAGTTTATTAACATCATTTTTTGTAGCTAAATCCCAATCTTCGATCAATTCATCACTTTTTTCCTCTAAAAAAGCATCGATCTTCTTAGAGAGAATATCTGTACTTATAGGTACTTCTTTCACTTTACCTCTTATTCTGTCACCTACTCCTGATACCTTTTCACTTACACCAGACATTTTTTCACCCATCTGTGAAACATCTTCTTTTTCTACACTAACTTCCTCACCTAACTCATAAACTTGTGATTGGACTTTTCCTGTACTTAAATAGCCTTGATTCTGTAAATAATAGTATAATAAGACTATTATAGCACCGGCCAATATCAATATTGCTAATAATTCTATTGGAGTCATTATTTAATCCCCCTTAACTTTTTTAAGATTTAGATCTATTTTTTGTTCTTTTTCTTCGATATCGTTTAGTAGTTTATATAATTTTTTATATTCCGTCTGTGCCTCCAAGCGAGCTACTCTTTCACTAATTTCACTGTGTAAGAAGCCGACTTCATGCATAAGATCTGATGTATTTTTACGAATCTTAGATAATTTATCCTGTTGATCTTTCGGGAGTGGTATGGTAGTTTCCATTAGTCTTTTTGATTCTAAATCTTTTTCTACCATGGCGACTTTCTTAAGTTCAATTTGCTTTTCCATCATAAGTACATCATTTTGAGCTTGTCGCACATTCTTCCACTGAACTACTATAACTATTATGGCTATTAAGGCAATTAAGCCTAAAATCAATATAAAAATGTTTTGGGGTATTGCTATAAACTCCACCATTTTGTTCCCTCTCTTTATTTTATATTTTAAAATATATATAAAAATTCCCATAACAACTTATTTAAATAATTGAATTCCATTTTTTATAAATATACTGGATAATAATTTTATCTTTATACTAATTATATGTTAAAAGCAATTAAAATGATTTACTTTAAATTTAAATCTAATAGTTAGTAAATTTGTGATATTTATGATAGAATACTATGAAAAAGCAGGTTCAATTATCTCTCAAGTAAGAAATGATGCAATTAAATTAATCCAGAATGGATTACCAGTCCTCGATCTAATAAATTTCGTAGAAAATCAAATAAAGGAACTTGGTGGAAGTCCGGCCTTTCCCTGTAATGTATCAATAAATGAAATAACAGCCCATTACACTTCCCCCCCTAATGATGAAACTTTGATTAAAGCAGGTGATATGGTAAAGCTGGATTTGGGAGCTCAAGTTAATGGTTACATTGCCGATACTGCAATTACTGTAATTGTTCCAGGCTATGAGGAATTAAGTAAGGAAGAATATCCAGAAGAAAAATTAGCTAAAAATGAGCAAATGGTTGAAGCATCCCAGGAAGCATTGACAAATGCTATTAGTAGTATAAGGGATGGAGTGAAGCTAGAAAAAGTTGGTGCTGCAGTAGAAGATACTATTAATAGTTTCGGATTTAAACCAGTAGCCAACTTAACTGGTCATAGCATGGATCAATGGATATTACACTCCGGCATATCCATCCCTAATATCAAAGGGAAGAATGATTATAAACTGGAAGAAGGCGATGTTTTAGCTATAGAACCATTTGCAACTGAAGGAATAGGGCTGGTAACTGATTCTGCACCTACTTATATATTTCGATTTCTAAGAGATAGGCCCATGCGTATGGTCTTAGCTCAAAAAGTCTTAAATCATGTTAAAAGTAATTATAAAACCCTGCCTTTTACGCAAAGATGGTTGACTTCTGATTTTAATGAAAAAAGACTTAAAGCAGCCATGAGATTATTAATTCAATCTCGTGCTATTTATCCTTTTAATGTGCTTATTGAAAAAAGTAATGGTTGGGTCAGTCAAAGTGAACACACAATTATTGTTGAAAAAGAAGGTTGCCAGATTATTACCCAATGAAAAATAGAGTAGAACAATAATTTTACTTAATATATATAAAAAATAAAAAAATAAGAGAATTAGTAAGGAACCGGTAGTCCCATTTCTTTTCTCTTGTCGATTGTTTTCTGATTTTTATCTTTTTTCTGAGCAGCCAATTTTTCTAAAAGATCAAGACCTGGTTTCACATTGGCCATGTCTTTAGTCTCGAAAACTCCGGTTTCAACAGCTTGCTGGAAAATAGAATTTCCATCCTCAGTTCTGGTTATAACTGTGGACCAACCATCTGGAGAACCAACAGAACCCGTGGCAAGATCAGCTAATTCACAAGTGTAATCAAGACATACGTTACATCCATCCTGTTCATATCCGTGGGTCTCCTTGAGTGGGATATTGAATACATCATCCTGAGTGTACACCCAGAATTTACCTTTACCTATATCCATTTTTTCCACTAAAGTAGGATCAATACCCATTTTTTCGGAAATAAAAGTCTGTAATGATGCAAATGGGAAGTTTTCCATACAGTATATTCCTACCAGTAATTTTATTTTATCTGCTAAGAATCTTACACCGAAGGGATAACTTTGCGTTTTTCTAATACCCATGGTTTGACAGGGGATGGCAACAGTACCTAACTTTTCAATACCATATTGGCGTACAGCCTTTTTTAACATCATCACATTCGGTGAGAATGTATATTTAGTTCCAGCTGCGGCAATGATTTCATCAGCAGTCATAGCCACCATTGGTTCTGGTTTCCAGAATTCCTCTCCAGGACCAGCTACCACCGCTCCTTCGATGATTTTTTCATCCAGTGCATATGCAAGAAGGCCAGTTACAATTCCTCCGTCTTGTGAAACATTTTGAATTTCTTTATCAGTTGCTCTTGCAGAAACTATTTCTTTGTAAGTACCTAAAACCATTTTCTCAGCCTCCTATAGCCCTAAGTCCTTTTTAATTTGTTCTTCTGGCCACCAGCTTCGTGGACATTGTACATAACATATTCCACATTTAACACAACGATCTTCGTTTAATTCTGGCCGACCATTGGTCATGTCGAGAGCTCTGGTCTGGCAGGACATGGCACAGGTTCCACAGGCAATACATAGTGCCTGATTAACAACTTTAAGTTGTAAGTCACAGCCACATGCTTCAGTATAACCTGCTAAGTCAATCATAGGCTGTAAATAATCCATGTCGCCATTAATTAGAGCTACGACGGTTTTTGCTATAATTTCAGGAGTAGGTGGGCATCCCGGTATGGCGCAATCTACTTTTACTAAATCTGCAATAGGTACAAAGGATTCATGGGCTGGTTGTGCTTGTTGTCCACCGCGAGAATATCGGGTGAAACATCCAGTCGCAGAACAGGATCCAAAAGCACAGACCATTGCTGCCTTTTCCCTTACTTCCATTAATTCCTGCAGGCTATGTTCATCCTGCAGACAGACAGACCCCTCTACTAGAGCAAGGTCCATTTCTGGTACTTCCCAATTGTCCACCAGGGTTTGTCCGTAAACTATATCCACCATATTGGTGAGTAATTCCGCGAGAATGTCGTAATTTTCACTTAACGATATAACATCTCCAGTACATCCACTTAAATGAATGTAACCAATTCTTGGTTTTGCTTTTTCTTCAGCCACTTTTTTAACCTCCTTTTTAGAAGCTCCCTCATCTGCTTTAGCTTCTTTATCCGGTTTAGCCTTAAATCCTAAAAATTGCTTAATTCGATCGATCAAACTCATTTGCTAAACCCCAATTTCTTTTAAAATTTTTTTAATGGCCTTGGGAATAGCTGCTTCGACAGGGGGTGTAAGACCCATTTCTACATTTGGTGCAGAGACTTCCTTAGGTTTACATCCAATTACTATTACCTCAATTTGTTTACTGAGTTCATGCAACGGTTGATTAACCGGCCAGGAATGCATATTTTCATATGATCCCTTTGGAATTTCATTGACTTCAAATGTTCTTAATTCACCAGGTTCCCCCTTATATTCAACCACATCCACCACAATCATTTTTTTCCAAGATTCATGAGGGAGAGAGAATACAAAATGAGGGCCTCCAGTACCAGCATCAATAAACATGATATTTTCTGGACGCTGATCTTCATTTTCTTTGAAGTAGGCCTCTAAAGCCTCTATCACTGCTGGGCCAAAACCATCGTCTTTAAATAAGACATTTCCACAGCCCACAACTAAAATCTCCGCATCGTATGGCATAATATTCCCTTAAACTAGCTTAAAGTCTGACCATTTCATTTTTAATGATACTTCTGTCCTCATCGTCAACTACCATTACGTGGGTAGCACAGGATAGACATGGATCATACGCTCGGATAACATGAGGTCCAAATTCATGGTGGAAGCCTTCAGTTGCTGGACCCATAGTGGGTATATTCCAAGTAGTTGGTACTAATGCACTGTAAAACTGAGTTTTACCATTAGCTACCTGGGCCATATGTACGTCCATACCTCTTGGTCCTTCAATAGCACCGACACCTAATTTATTAGTACCAGTTATATCGAAATCAGCTCTTGCCGGTGCAGAAGTATCTAGTTCATCTAATATAGTAATTGCTCTAGATAAAGCAGTTTTCTGTTCCAATGCTCGAGCTACATGTTGAGCTACCACACCTCTTTCATTGAATCCTTTATATTCAACTGCTCTTGCTCTTGGACCAACTTCTACGTTAACGCCATCATATAGCGGTATGGTTGAGCAAGCCCTTTTGGCAACTTCCGGATCATCATACCAGCTTTCAGGCATGATTTCAGTGAACCTTTCAAGGTCAAATTCGTTACGGTCACCATAAATTTGGTGTGTAGCCAAAGTAGGCTGATTGTGCACCCCTAAACCTTCTGGTAATCCCTTATCTGCTACCAAACCAATTATTAAATCAACATGTTCATCTAACTTTGGTTTTAACTGTTTAAGTCGAGCATATAGTTTTTTTCGTGCTAATTCACTTATATTGTCAGCCATTCCCCCAATACGAATTTCGGAGGGATGAATACCTTCACCGCCCACCATGTCCACTACATATTGGGCTGTTTTTCGTACCTCGGAAACTGAATTTATGGCGGCAGCCATTAAGTTTTCTGGTACAAAATCAGCAGCTATCAGGAACTGATGGATAGCATGACTGTTTACGTGATGAGCAGCTAGAATTAACTCTCTTAATTGTCTACCTGCTTTAGGTACTTCAATATCGAGAGAGTCGTCCATCGCTTCCACAGAAGCCAGAGTATGAGGTATAGGACAAACACCACAAATCCTCTGAGTAATCACCGGTGCTGTTTCTGGAGCTTTACCAGTCACTATCTTCTCTAGGCCTCTAACAGGAGTAATACTGAAGTATCGCCCCTTGGTCACGATTCCTTCATCATCGACTTCCATGACAAGTTCCGCATGTCCTTCTTGTCGTGATGTCGGCGATATAACAATCTTTTCGCTCAAATGTATCACCTCTTGTTTTTAAAGTTTAATAACTAACATTTATATTGGTTCTATCATAAGTTATAAGTTTTTCAATTGAAAATAAAATGAAAAGTATTTATATAACTTATAAAACCAAATGATAAAAAGAAATTCCTATTAAATAATTTTAAATTCACGATTTTAAAACTTTATTAATTATTTAAAATAAAATAATTTCATCCCTTAAAAAGTAAAAGTATTATTGAATTTTATAAATTTTTAACTAGTTTGCATAAAGTTTATAACTAAGCTAAAATAATATCTTATTCCCAATAAAATGATAGCTATATCAATTATTAGTTCTAAGTTATAATTCACAAATAAATAACTGAATATAATAAGATATACATTTATTAAGACCGAATTACAAAGATAAATAGATATATAATTAATGTTATGAAGGTGAGTTAATGATAAACTCGAAAATCTTAGTATCAGTTGCTATAGTTCTAATCGTAGGGGTAGCGGCAGCTGGTTATCAAATTAGCCAAACCCCAGACTTATGGCAAATGACAGGCACAGATAATCAAAATCCTGCCCTGCAAGATGAGGGTATAGGAATATCTGGTGGACAAGGCGAAGGAATCTTTGGTGAAAGTACTTCTGGTGGAAGTGGACAATCAAGTGGACAGGGAAGTACAGGAGGTTCTCCAATGATAACTAGCTCGAAGGCAAGGAATATCGCACAAAATAATTATATTCAAGAGGAAGGAGCAGTAGCTGGCATCCCAAGGCAAACTACCTACGGGGGCAGACAAGCCTATATGGTTCCTGTGATGATGAACAGTGCGCAAGTAGGAGAAATTTATATAGATGCATATACCGGTAAAAGTTTAGGAGGAGCCGGTGGTGCACCATGAAGGTTGAAACTGAAACTGAATGCTGCACGATAATCTCAGAAGATATTAAAGATGCTATAGTAATCGAAGCTTCGCCTGGAATGGGACTAATCGGCAATATATTAGGCTGGTTAATGGTGGAAGAGTTAAATATGAGGGAAATAGGCTATATTGAATCTAAATATTTTCCTCCTTTAGCTGTTCTCTATAAAGGCGTGGCAATACATCCTTTCAGGATTTATGAAGGAGATGGGATTGTACTATTTCTATCTGATTTTATCGTACCTCCTGCTGTAGTATATGATATGACTAAGGCCATCGTAGACTGGATGATTAAAAATAATAGTACAGAACTTATTACATTCAACAGTCTTATAGTAAAAGAAAAACAACATTTAGTAGCTGCTGCTGGGAATAATCGGGAGATTGTTAAAAAACTAGATGAAATGGGTTTAACCATCGTTCCTTTTGGAAACATAAACGGCATATCTGGAACTCTTCTCACTAGATGCGCAACCCAAGAAATACCGGCTTCTTGCCTATTTGCCGAAGTACTTAATCATTATCCTGATCCTCGTGCTGCAGCTGAAATTATTGAAAAAATAAACAAGATTCTTGATAAAGAAATTGATCCAGAACCTCTACTAAAGGAAGCACAGGAAATTGAATCCAGATTAAAGAAACTAGCTGAAAATGTTCAAGTACCAGAATCGCCGATATATCGATGATTCTAACTAATTAATTATTTTTTCATTCTATACAGGGCCCGTAGCCTAGTTGGATAGGGCGTCGGACTTCTAATCCGAAGGTCCCGGGTTCAAATCCCGGCGGGTCCGTCAAAAAAATCTATTTTTTCTAATTCTGGTTAAATAAAATAAGATGGGGGCCCGTAGCCTAGCCAGGATAGGGCATCAGACTCCTAATCTGAGGGTCCCGGGTTCAAATCCCGGCGGGTCCGTTGATTTCAATTTATATTAATTTTCCTTTTTTTAGAAAAATATTTATCTAAATTTTTTTCTGGAAATTTAATCTCACCATACTTACCCCCGCCCCCGGGAATCATAATTAGAGTCTTATTGCGGAAGCCCTCAATTGAATGAGCGATTTTTTTATCAATAGATTTTATTTCAGCTAAAGGTGTATTTATCATTACTTCAATCTCATTGCCAAATTCTTGGATTAAAACTTCCCATATGTTTTGCACATATTTGGTGGTTACTCCCTTAGAATAGGTCATTGCTATGATTTCAGCTAAGGGTAATATATGAATATAAGGGGGGCGATGATAGGGATGGTGCGGTTTATTCCAAGTAGCTATTTCAGAAATACGATAATCTACTCCCTTTTTGATAATTTTACTACATTCAGGGCATTTCATTTTCATTTCGATGGCTTTTTTAGGATTAATAATATGATAACATTTACTACAGGCCGTAAGATGGTATTTACCTAATCTCGGATCCATACCATAATTAGCCTTAATTTTCTTTCGCTTAAAAATATTCTTTAAAGAGGAAAAAGAAACTTCATCCATTTCTATCTGATTGAATTCCCTACCCAAACGATGAGGCCAAGGCGAATGTGCATCAGAATTAGTTAAAAAAGGTATATCTTCCAATTCTTTGATCATGTCTGCCATTTTAGTATCAGCTGAAAGCCCTAATTCCAAAAAATCTGGTTTTTTTCCATAACAATCTAAATAGCTATCAAAAGTCTTATACATACTGGTCCAAGGTGTGAAAGCATGGGCTGGGCCAATTAATCCATCGTGATCATGTGTAATATCCATTATTTCTGCACCATTCATCCTTAGACTTGGACGACCATCATTATCTTTATTTATAGATACAAATTTCTCTCTTAACTCATAAGCTATTTCTATAGAAGGTAAAATCAGCAGATGGTGCACTCTTTTATTATCTTCCACTTCAGCTGTTATAATGAAATCACAACCATCTTTAGAATAAATTCCATCCCCCGCAGGAATAGTACTTTCTTCTATAATTTTTAACCATTTTCCATGTAATCCATCACCAGTGCCTACTAGTTGCAATCCTTTAAGTTTTGCTTGGGGAGCTATAACATCAATAACCATTTTTTTAGAAGTAGCTCGGGAAAAACAACTATGAATATGTAAATCAGCATTAACTATCATAAACAATGGTTTGCTAATTCTTAATATATAAAATTAAAGAAAAGAGTAAGTAAATTTTTTTTAATTAAGCTATTTTAATAACTAGCTATTAAACTAAAACCATAATTTTAACTAAAAATAGATTTAATCTAGCTTTTTTCTTCAGCTATAAGTAAAAGTTCTACTCTCCAATAAAATAATTGCAAATATGGGATTAATCCATTAAATCTGGATAATTGGTTTAATTTATCAGCCCTATTTTTTTTCTTTAAAATTGGTAGTGATTTCATTTTTTATATTTTATAAGTAAAAATTAAATCTAACTAACTTAATTTTATTTTTTAAAGAATAATCCTGCCTATTGAGAAAAGTATATATGAATCAGAATGTTATTTTAGAAAAAAATGCACATATTTTATTAAAAATGAAAATAAGTATATAAAAATGGTTTTAAATACTTGAGAAATATTATAATTTAGTGATTTAAAAAAAAATAAGGATGTGATTAATAAAAATTAATTCATCCAATATATCGAAGATCTTCTTCACCTGGTTTCAGGGTCATGCGTTCTGCCATTTCTTGTTCCATTTTTTGCGCTTTGGAAATCATTTTCTTGGTTTCCTCTGCTCTTTCATCTAACTTTTCAGTATCCACATCTAATTTGAGAATGGCTAGTAGAACATTTAAAATGGCTTTAGCTGCCTCAGCATCAATAAAATATCCCGGAGTTTCACCCATTAAACAAGCTCCAGACATGTTACGAAGCGTTCCCATTCCTAATAAAAGTCCAGAAGCCCCTATAATGCCACCATCAGCTGAACGCATGGTTACATCATATTTTTTAAGTTTTTCAGCCATTTTTTTATCAGTTGCTGCTCCGAAAATCTTGGTTTTTTTAACTGGTTGACCTGTAGCTAAACAACCGAGAGTATAAATTTCCTTAACTCCATGTTTTTCCACTAAATCTAATATAAGACCACATACTTCATATTGGCCCTCAGGAGATAATCCTTGAGTATTTCCAACTAAAAGTATATAATCTTCCTTATCTTCTCCAGCAGATTTTAAATAATAGAACTCATTTTTCATTGTATCTATTATACCTTCATCATTAACCATTACTTGAGGAGGAAATGAAGGTGAGTAAATTTCAGCGAACTTAACTGCATCCAATTCAGCTATTATATGATCTGCTGCCATTTTTCCTACATGACCTATGCCTGGTAAGGCTTCGATAAAAATTGGTTGATCTAAATCCACTTCTTCCAATATTTTAACCATGGTTTTTTTCATGACGATCCATCCTATTAGCTTAAAAATAATTTATATCTAGTCTTTTTCCCTTTTATGCGCCTGTTTTTTAAGAATTCGGCGATATCTACCATATTTATCTTCAGGCGAATATTTGGCTGGGAAAACTACTCTTACTTCTCCCTTGCAAAGAGGACATTTATCCTGTAAAGTATAGCTGTTACAGGAAGTGCATTTTCGCATTTTCATTCTAGTTCACGATAAAAGGTTCCTTCACCTTCATTAGCTTCTACTAATTCTATACAACTTTGCGCTGCATCCTTCAAATTTTTTTCCGCCTGGATGTAATCACTGGAAGTAACTATGAGCCGATATCTAGGAGCCCCTACACACTGAACAACTACATTATCAGCTTCAGCGCTTCTAAGGGCTTTTTTAATAATGTACACTCCCTCAGGGGCGTAAGATTTAAGATCAACATAGCCGCTAATTTGAACTTCTGGTGGGGTAATATTCTTCTTAGCTATTTCAGCAATAGATTTAGCCCATTCAGGATCAATACCGTCCTCAATTAAAAGCTTCTCACCTTCTTCTGCAGCAGTTTCAAATGCTCCATAAATATCTCCATATTGTTCCATCAGTTGATAACCAACTTCTTCATAGGCAGTATCCAAATCTTTATCCATACCTTTACCTACTAATTCCAGGAATTTTTCCGCTTTTTGTTCTATTTTCCAGGATTGAATTTTTTTTGTCCTCTGATCTTCTCGGATTCTTTTCATGGAAACATCAACATGCCCCTTTCTAGGGTTAACTCGTAAAACACGAGCTACAATTTTTTGATTTTCTCTAACATAATCCCTAATATTTTTAACCCAACCAGAGGAAACCTCTGAAATATGAATAAATGCTTCTTTGCCAGGATATTCTTCGAGGGTGGCAAAGGCACCGTAATTTAGAACTTTATGTACTGTTCCTACTATAAGTTCTCCTTCATCAGGCCATTGCTTTTGTCTTCTTACCATTAAAAACACCTACATCTAAAAAATGATTAATCTAAAACTTCGGTTATTTGTGCTGTAATGTGGGACTTACCACCCCTGGGTTTAACCAGGGTTTTGCCACAAATTATGCATTGGACTACAGAAGCAGCTTTATCAAACACTACTTGCTGGTTACCACAATCCATACATTTAACTCGAAGGAAGTTACTTTTTTTAGGGGAAAAACTTGCCATAATCAAAACTCCTATTTAGTTATAAATTCTACTTTGCCTGGTCGGAAAGTATGTTTCTTAATATGGGATTTTCCACATTCTTTACACTTGAATCTTAAATCTAGTTTCTTAACTGGTTTATTACCAGAGGGTAATGGGCGAGGATATCCCCTATAACCACTAGTTACTCTCCTAAATTGCCTTTGTCCCCATTTAAGCTCACTAGCTTTCCTTTTTTTTGATACTAATACATTGTGAGCTGTATGTTTCTTACAAGTAGGACAGTATGTTCTCCTTTCTTTAGGAATCTTCATATAATCACCTCTATATTAAAAATAAATCCACATCGTAGAATTGATCTGAACTCAATAAAATTATGAATACCCAAAACTGGGGCAAATAATATAATATTATGTGTTATCCTTGAATCTCTATTTATATGTTTGTATTAAAAAATTTCCTTGAACAATACATTTAAAGATTTAAGGAATGCTCTTTTTTTAGGGGAAGTCTTATTAGAGCTTAGATTGAAATGGATTATTGAATAAATCTGCCTTTTCTACTATTTACAAATATTTGAGCATTAGGTTCAGGCAAGATAATAACGTCCTGGGGATAGAAAGGACCGTATACTTTCTGATCCACACCTAAAATAGATGGAAGCTCCTCAAATATAATTAAAGTCTTAAAATCAAATTTATTTGCCTTAGAAGCTAGCTCATTATATTTTTTGGACCCAATATAATTTTTTTTATCGTTTATTTCCTTAGAAATTTGGTCTTGAGGTTTCTTTCTTGTTAATAAATCTTTATTTATAGTAAACTTTGTTGAATTATCCTTTAATTCTTCTTCAGAACTAAAAGAACTTTTACTAGAGGATTTATCAATATTATAAGCTTCTAAATTTGAAGAACCGTTTTCAATATCCATAGCAGGTATAATTCTATTTCGATGGCCTTTTAATATATCTAGCAAGGAAAAATAAAATTTTTCTTCTTCCGGGGTTAGATTCAAAGGAGTAGTATCCTGCAGATCAAATTGAGGTTTACCTTTAAAAAGATGATAGGAACGCTGTATATTCATAACTGCACTATCAGCTATTTTATGTTCTCTTCGTTCACAAATCTCAGTGGCTATACGCTGAGCATCCTTAAAAAGATCATGTTCAAGGCTAAATGGATCATTATCCACGGTATGCATTAAATCTTCTAGATAGCGGTGAACTTGATGATAAAAATTATCTTCTACCCGTGCCAAACCACTGTTACTGCGTTCATTCTTTTGTATTTTTCTTAATTTCTGAAAAAATTCATCCAACCCTATTCCTCTCTCAAATCTTCATTTTTTCTTACTTATAAATTAAATTTGAATTAAATTTTGAAGAAAATTTTTTAATTCATTCTTCTGCTTCTATCCGAGGAGCTAGTAAGAAACTTAATTCCCCTTCTTCACCTACCATTTTTAAACGAAGCTTTAAAGGCATATCATTGCCTAAATTAATGGTGGCTACATCAGAAAAGCGATCTGCCTTAAGCATTTCTTTTATTTTTTCCAGAGAAAATACAGAACGGGCCTCTGATTCTATTTTTTCCCCGTGCAGATACTCTATATTAGCATCTCCAAATTCTCCCTCAGCAGTAGCAATAAATTTATCTACGTCCACCATCATGGCTATTTTGTCGGAAAAGATATCTATATCCTGAATTGAATCTTTTAGTAAGCTGAATGGTACTTCAAAGTCAGTGGGATATTCTAATTCAGGAGGACTTGGAGCTTCATATTCAATATCTATCAATCTAATTTTAAATTGTCTTTTAGCTTCACCTTCGAATGTGATAATGAAATTTCCCTCATCAAGAGACATATAAACTCTATCATCGGTTTTAGAACGTTTTAAAACTTTCATAAGCTCTTCAGTATCTACATTTATTTTTTCTGGTTCATCGCAAACATATTCCTCAAAAAGACTGGCCTTCAACTCTAAATGGACAAAAGTGATATGGCTCCTATCCAGAGCATCTAGTCTCATTCCTTCACTATCGGTTTGGATTTGCACTTCATCTACAATAGAAGAAATGGCGTCAAAACTAGTTTTCAATATGTTGGGGTCGCTTAATTCTGCTTTAAACATTTACATCCTCCTTATTGATTCACATCCATAATATACTATTAATTTAATAAATTTATTAGCTCCTTTTATATTGAATAGTACATTCCTTTATTTAAAAGGCGAGTATAATAATAGATATTCTTAATTACTTCTTAGTTGATCTTATTAAGTACCGATAACATAGCATCTTATAAATTAGTTTTGTACGGTTAAGTTCTTAAATAAATTATTTCTGATCCTTTTTTGATTCGTTATTATCTGTGGATGGAGGTTTTTTTTCCACTTTTTTAACCTCCTTATAAATATTTTTAAAGGAGGTTTTACTAATAATACGCTGAGCCAAAGATCCTGTGTATAACATGACTCCAAAAATTATTAAAAAGGCTGATATAACTGATCTTTCATTTAACACAACATTATCTGCAACTTTTTCCGGTGATCCAGTTAAATAAAATATTCCGGAAATAATTAAAATGGTACCTATACCTAAGCTTAAGATTTTAATTATTTTAGAACGATCAGATTTCCAGTGAAAAGTTATTTTTTCTATTATTTTATGTAAATGAGTTATTAAAAGCGGTTTTGAAGTTTCAGTTGTATCCTCAGAATCCGAAATTTAAGCCTTAGTAGAATTGGGAAAGTTTTGATTAATTTCATCTTTTTTTGAATGAGATTCATTATCTAAATCAGGACTCAAATTGTTTAAAGTTTTCTTGAATAATTTGAAGCATTTATTTAAAGTACAGTTCTTTGGCAGTGTCTTGTCTGTTTCTGATTTATCTTTTTTAGTAATTATACTGCCCCCTATTTTTAATCATACTCTCTCCAAGTGTATTTACATGAGCTACATCTAAAAAATCTGGTTTCAGATTCATCTGCCCTTCTAGTCTGTTGTAGCCACCAAAAAGCTTCTTTATTATCACATTTGGGACAGACGGCCTTAGTAGTAGGTAAGGTATTAATATCATCCCCTGTGAAGATAACCGTATCCTTACTCTCTACTTTTTCTGAAACAGCGTATTTATCAGCTAAATCTTTAGTAATATCTTTCTTAAAGCCGCATTTGCATTGAAAAGTATCTTCTTTGGGAAACATAATTGCTCCGCACTTGGGACAAAATTCCATTTTGTTCCTCCTAATAAATGGTAAGTTTATATTTTTATTTAATCATTTAAATGATAAGTTTAATTGCATCCTGTAAAATCTTTTTATGGTCAAAGGCTAGTCTCATTTTTAATAGTTCATCAATACTGAATTTCGATACATCTTCTGCATCTGTATCTGCTTTTAAATCACCAGAAACCCGCCAACCTAAATAACATATGGTTATTACATGAAAACGAGGATCTCTTTCTAACTGAGAATAAATTCCTACCAGATTAGTAAGTTGAATAACTAGTCCAGTTTCTTCTCGAACTTCTCGAAGAGCAGCTTCTTCCACTGTTTCTCCATATTCGACAAATCCTCCTGGAAATGCCCATAAGCCCTGGTAAGGATTATTTTTCCTTTTAATCATGACAATTTTATGGTCAGGGCAAATTACAATTACATCAGTGGTTAAAAGAGGATTTTTTCTTTTTTCGAAATTTATTTAATCACCTTCCGCTAACATAATTGATTAAGCACTGCCCCTAGATTCTCCCTCAGTAACACCCGAAGCAATTAAATGGGCTGTGCGTATTGGTTCTGGAATAGCACTATGGGTGGTGGATAAATTTATTATCCGGACCGCATCTTCCAAGTCCAAGCCATTTATCTGAATATATAAAGATCCATTAGATTCTATGTGGTATATTTTACCTGCTTTCTCTATAATTTTCCATTTATCTTTTCCATCAGGAAAATTTTTTAATGCTTTCTTTATTTTATCTAAATCAGGATGTTTTCTCATTACCACAATAACTGGTATACTGGTTTTTTCAAATATGTTTTTTATGTCAACCACATTGAATCCGCCAAAGGTGATTCCATCTAGAATCATCACTCCAATCTGATCACGGTGACGTGAATTATTAACCATTTTAATTATTTTAGAAGTGGCGTCGCACCCATCAATTTGTAAATGAGTGGTTAGAACCCCATCCATCCATAAACCCCCACGAAAAATGGTTCCAACCAGTAAAGTTTCTCCTTTTTGGTGGGGAGTGAAAGGAGCATCATCAATACCTAAAATTCTTATTTCATTTTTGATTTGTCTAAATATCTTATTTTTCATGAGAAAGAAGTTAAATAAAAATTAAAAATATAATATTAATCCCAAAAGTAAAAAATTATTATTCAGGAGCTTCTATAAGTCCTTTTAATTCATCACATCTTTCTTTTAAAGTAACTGCAGCAGATTTAAGTGATTTTTTAGGACTCCGGGCCTTAATATAAAGTTTAGGTTCACCCACTATAGGGTGTTCAATAGCATAGGCTGCAGATTTAACATCTTTATCTTCCATAAGAATTTTCCTTAAAGCATTACAGAGCGTGTGGGATTCTCCTTCCACTACAATTTCTAATTCATATCTTTTTTTAGTAATAATCTCCATATTTAATACCTCAATAATCTTAAAATTTTATCTCCCTAAAAGTATCAAACCTGGTAGTTGGTGGATAATTTTCTTTTTTCACGATTGTCACAATTGGAACATACCACTTCGCTTTTACCGGTTTGTTTCATAAAATGACGACAACGAGTGCACATAGCTTTAATTACACCCAGTTCTTTTTTAGAAGTCTTTAAATCTATATTATCTAAACCTAATACTTTGGTCACTTCAGCCTCTATTATGTCGCCAATGCGAAATGCTTCGGTTAATCTGGAGAGATATCCTTTTTTAGCTTGAGAGACGTGTATGCCTCCCACAAATGAAACTAAAAGTGCTCTTTTATTATCTTTTATAGAATCTATTTTAACTAGAGCTCTTTGACCTCTTACTTCCATTATCTGGCCTACAACATTAGTACCATTTTTTAGTATCGCAGGGGAACTGGTTTTGGGAATTACTGATATTTTTTTATGATTATCGTCTCTAGAAACCACCCCCACTACCAAGGATTTAATTTTCCCATCGTCATCATAGGTCCAATCGGCAGGTATAAATTCTTCACTGACACCTAGAATATCTCCAGGTAAGACAAAATCGCCAGATTTAGCTCTCATAATTCACCTCAATTTAGAAAACATTAAACTTAAATTAAAACATTAAAATATGATGTTAGTTTTTATATTATATATTAGTTTGTATGATCCTCTAATAATATTAATCTGATTATTTTTTAATTGGAAAAATAGATATATTTAACGATTTTTTTTATATTAGTTAAATAACTATCACACGATTAAAATTTCATCCAATTGATAATCATACCATTCTCTCTCTTCTAGTACAATTTCCAGTTCTTTAGGGGTTAATAAAGGTTTTTTATATAATTGGGAATCATCAATTGCTATTCGAGGACAGGCTGTTACTACAAAAGCATCCAAATCCAGGAATGGTAATAGTAAATCCGGGGAAATATTATCTACCAATAACAAGTAAGCTTCTTTACCTTTTTCTTCTAGAAGTGTTTTTAATTTTTGAGCCAAATTTAAACGATACTGGCCTTTTTTGGAAGAAATTAATATTCCCCATTTTTTAGCCTTTTTAGAACTAGTTATACGCGCAAAACGTATCCTCAAAATCCGATCAGCGAATTTTTCTATATCGCGGGCCTGGCCTTGATAGGGATCCGCAATAACTACTGGTTTATCTGTGAAAAGCTTAATACCCAGCGGATGAAAATTTCCACTTCCCACGTATAAAAAGACCGGAGCATCTATATTTTTTATTGAAGAAAAATTACATCCCAGCACTTGACCTGCACTTATACCCGGGGCAGAACCTATTATTACTTCTTTACCATGTGATTCTAGAAAAGTTTTGATTTCATCTAGAAGATGTAAATGCTGAGTGGTAGTAGCAAGGGCTACTTTATCATAATTTTGAAGCATAGGGAGTGCTTCATCTAATGATTTATTTAATTCTATTTGTGAATAGGCTCTTATAAATAAAATAGGTACTGAATAATTTAAAGATAGTTCACTATGTCCATAATGAACTAGAAGATCAACCATACCCTCCATTTGTTTATCAGAAGGATCACACGCTCCAAAGCAGGGATCAGCAGAAATTATAATCTTTGCATCAGTTTCTTTTTCTAGTTGTGCTGCTACATGAACAGCATGCATCTTAAGGCCGTCTGGAAATTGTAAACCAACAGTTTGTGCCTTTAAATTCTTTATTTTCTTAATTACTTTATCTATTTCCAAATCATACAAGGACATATTAAAACCTGTTAATTATTCATAATCTCCTTCTTGCACCACTATTTGACCATTTACCACATCTGCCTTAATTAAACTTTTTACATGGCATCCGGTACTATCTTCCACTACCTTTTTTCCCTGACCCTTTTCTATAACCGCGATAACTTCCACTATTTCCACATTCATATTTTTCAGGGCATTTAAAATCCCCTTCATGGTTCCACCTGTGCTTACCACATCATCTATGAATAATATTCTATCTCCTTCATCAATCCCATTTATATATAATTCACCTTTACTATAACCAGTGGTCTGGTGTACCGCAACTTCTCCAGGAAGCGCATATTCCCTTTTTCTTACCACTACAAATGGAATTCCTGTTTCCAGGGTTAAGGCTGTTGCTAGATGAATACCCATGGCCTCAGCACATAGAATCTTATCCACGTCTAGATTGAATTTTTCTTTAATTACCTGGGCAATTTCTAGCAGTAAATCTCTATCCACGGAAGGTATTCCATCAGTCACAGGATGGACAAAATAATCATAATCACCTTTTTTTATTATAGGGGATTTTTTCAAGCTTTCTTTAAGTTTATATAGCATTTTTTTCACCATTTTTTATAAACATATTGGTATCTTCACATTTAACTTGTTAAAAGTAGATAAAAATTTAAACTACTGTATTCAGGAATTAATCTAAGCGTGGGGTGCTTAATTCATTAATTATCTTTTTTAAAGTTATGTTGATTTCCCATTAATAATCATCGCTACCTTTAATTTTATAAGTCTATAATTTTAAAAAATACTTAGAAATTAGTCTTTGATAATTCTTTAATCAAATTTATTCGGCTCTTAAAGATTAATAAACATTCTAAAATTTTCCTATTAACATAGTTGAACATAAAACACTTTTTTCCAATATATCGTTTTCTTCTTCCTGTTTTTTTAGATAACGCTTAAAAAGTGATTTCTTGGCTGGATGTTTTTTCTGTAATTCCCGAACTCGTTTTCTAAGGTGAGAGGAGATATGTTGATTTGATTTACGAATATCCTTTTGACTAAAAACTATCTCCGTTATAAGATGCAAACCTGCATTTGATATCTGTTGGAGAATTTCTGATTTTTTGTTTAGGTGGGGTAGATTAATCTCACTATGCTCTGGAAGGTAAGCATCATCTATTATAAAAATTCCGTCTTTTTTCAAGCAATTAGAAAGTTTGGATAGTGTAGTATAATAATCTCCAAAAACAGGACCGATAGCTCCCAGTATAATAATATCAAAATTGGATAAATCATGAACTCTTTTTCTTATATCTCCTACTTCAAATCGGCATAGGTCGTTGACTGAGTGCTCTTCTGCTTTTTCTTGGGCCTCTTTAACAAATTCTTCAACGGCATCAATACCTAGACATTTACAATTAAATTTCTCAGCAATTTTAATGGTTACCGCTCCTTTACCGCACCCCAAATCCAGTATTTTAAGTTTTGTGTGGTCATTTCTGTTTTTATAAATAAGTTCTATAATTGCTTCTGGTGATGCGCCCATCTCCCATAAATCCTGTAGTAGATAGGGTATGAAAGGAAAGATTTCCTTTTCTTCTCCATCCATTGCTGTTACCACACTTTCTATAACAGTTTCATCTAAAGATTTCATTTAATTGCCTTCTAACTTGAATTATGATCTATTATTTAATATTAATGATAAATTATGTAAAATCATAGGTATTATTAAACTGTGTGAATTGGGTAATTATCCTTTAATTTAATATAAGTAAAAAAATATCATAGAGGCTTAAGGTTATGCCTATAGATAAAATATATATGAACTGATTTAATAATAATATATATAGTACTCTTTTAGTAACTTTTGTTTATAATAATAGTTTATATTATAATTACATTTAATTCGAGGGTAATTAATGCTAGGCAATTTAGGTAAAAATTTGACTAAAACCATGAAAAAGCTGGCTGGAATGTCCATTGTAGATGAAGAAGTAGTTAGGGAAGTAATAAAAGAAATTCAGCGAGCTTTAATACAATCTGATGTTAATATAAAACTTGTATTTGAATTATCTAAATCAATTGAAGAAAGGGCTTTGAAAGAAGAGCCCTCCAAAGGTATCACACCTAAGGAACATATAATTACCATAGTTTACGAAGAAATGGTCAATTTTTTAGGTGAAAAAGCTCAAGAAATAGAAATAGATCAAAAACCATATAACATTCTTTTTTTAGGGTTGCAGGGAAGTGGAAAAACTACTACCATTGGTAAGCTTACCCGCTTTCTGCAAAAAAAAGGCTTTCATCCTGCGGTAGTATGTCTCGATACGTGGAGACCAGCTGCCTTTGAACAACTTAAACAGTTAACCCAGGAGATGAATGTGCCACTTTATGGGGATCCGGATAATAAGGATGCATTAGATTTAGCTAGAAAAGGTTTGAAAAAATTCAAAAAGCATGACATTGTAATTTTTGATACCGCGGGTAGACATAAAGAAGAAAAAGCTCTCTTAGATGAAATGGAAGAGATATCGGCTGTGGTAAAACCAAACGAAGCTATGTTGGTAATTGATGGAACTATTGGGCAGCAAGCCAAAGAGCAAGCTCTAGCCTTTTCCCAAGCTACTCCGGTAGGATCCATAATAGTCACTAAATTAGATGGTTCTGCTAAGGGGGGAGGAGCTCTCTCTGCTGTGGCGGAAATAAAGGCACCTATTAAATTCATTGGGGCTGGGGAAAGATTAGATGATTTTGAAGTTTTTGATCCAGAAAGATTCATTTCACGTCTTCTAGGAATGGGAGATATTAAAACTCTTATGGAAAAAGCAGAGGAAGTTGCAGATGAAGAAGTAGTTGCAGAAACCATGGATGCCATGTTATCTGGTAAATTTACTCTTAAAGATATGCACACTCAATTTGAAATGATGGGTAAAATGGGCCCTATGCAGCAAGTAATGAATATGATTCCTGGTGTAGGAAAACTTCCTAAAAATGCATCCCAAATAACTGAAGAAAAAATAGATAAGTATAAAATAATTATGAGTTCTATGACCAATTATGAAATGGAACACCCCGAAGTCATCAAACAGTCCAGGGTTAAAAGAATTGCCCGTGGTTCTGGAATGAAAAATGAAGATATAAAAGAATTGCTCAAATATTATAACGTCACTAAAAAAGCTATGAAAGGTTTTGGACGTAGAAAAATGGGTGGCCCGATGGGTCAGCTAATGCGACAATTTATGCGCTGAAATAATTTATTCTAATTTTGCTACTAGTTTTTAATTAAATTAATAGAGCTAATGTAATCAAGGTAGATTGAAAATGGATAGTAAAACAGAAAAAGCTTTAAAAATTAATGAAATAACTAAGGGCCGAATATGCGATCATTGTCTTGGACGTAAATTCTCTAAAGAATTAGAAGGGCCCGGAAATCCTTTAAGAGGGGAGAAAATTAGAAATTTGCTCCGTGAATCTGATAAAATTGTAGATATTGATGCCCCGTGTTATGTATGCCAAGATTTATTCCAGGAAATTGATGATAAGCTAATTCAGGCCATAATAGAAAAAATTAAGGATTTGAATTTGGAATTTTCTAGTTTCGTAGTGGGTTGTAAATTACCTTTAGAAATAATTGATAGGGATGAAAAATTAAATCAGAACTTAGAAGTTGTGGTTGAAGGTATTAAAAAAGAAGTGAATCGTGAAATAGGTAAACTTCTAGAAAAACATCTAAAACAAGAAGTTGATTTTGATGACCCTCAAATTGTCATTATGGTTAATTTTAAAAGAAAAAAACCTTCATTCAAAATTCAAATAAACCCCTTATTTTTAGAAGGACGATATTTGAAACTGGTTCGTGGCATCCCCCAGACCAAATGGCCTTGTCGTAAATGTAAGGGTCGTGGATGTGAACAATGTGGCTTTACTGGTAAAATGTATAATGAATCCGTAGAGGAATTAATTTCTCCAGCAGTATTAGAAAAAACTCAGGGTACTGGATCAAAATTTCATGGAGCAGGTAGAGAAGATATTGATGTTAAGATGCTGGGAAAGGGCCGGCCATTTGTAATAGAAATTAAAGAACCGCGAAAGAGAAATTTAAACTTGAAAAATCTCAGCCAAGAAATCAATAAAAGATGCCAGGGAAAGGTAAAGGTATTGCAACTAAAATACGCAAAAAAATTCAGGAAAGCCCAAATCAAAACTACATCTTCAACCACTTCTAAAACTTACCAGGCCCGAGTGAAACTAAACAAGGCCATCAGTGAAGATAAATTGAAAAATCTTCAAAAGCTAACTTTAATTAAACAACGCACCCCCCTAAGGGTATCGCATCGTCGCGCAGACAAATTTAGATTTCGAGAAGTAAAAAATATTAAAGCAGGAATGATCAGCTCTGATGAGTTAGAATTAATTATTAAAACAGAAGGGGGCCTTTATATTAAAGAATTAATTTCCGGAGATAAAGGAAGAACTATCCCTAATGTTAGTGAAGTTTTAGGTACTCCGGCTCGTTGTGTGGAACTGGATGTATTGGAAGTTGGAGACCAAGATTAAGAACAAATAATAGTAGCGAAATATATATTAGTACCATACAATAATATGAAATCCCAATAGGTATTGACGACTTCCTACTTATTTTAATGGTCATCTGAATTTTATCTAATAAAAAAAAAATTTTATGATTGTTACAATTTAGAAGAGTCAAGAAGCCTAATATTTCTTTGCTCATTTATTATGATTATAATTTGAATATTGGCAGCCGCCATTATTGGAGGTTAAAAAAATGAAAAGATCAAGAGGTTTAAGAAGCAAAACAAGATATAAACTTCAAAAAACTAATAGGATAGGTAGAGCTAACCCTATAACTAAAAAAATCCAAAGATTTACTGAAAACGATTTGGTACATGTTATTATCGATCCCAGTTTCCACAAAGGCCAACCTCACCCCCGTTTTCATGGAATGACTGGTAAAGTAGTGGAAAGAAGAGGAAAAGCTTATCTGATAGCTGTAAAAGAGGGTAATAAAGCTAAACAGATTATTGTCCGTCCAGAACATTTGAAGATGCAGGAGTGATTCCTGTGATAGGAAAAAAGGTCCTGGAAACTGAACCCGTTTCTATTACCAAAATTAAAGAAATCTTGGAAGATTTAGAAAAAGATTATGAGTTAAATTACGAACAAAATCTTACTTTAGATCATGCCAGAAAGTTCTCTAAACTAGAAATAGAAGATGCTCAGAAATTAATTGAAGAACTACAAGATTTAGTTAAAAAGAAATACGCAATTCGAATAGCAGATATGCTACCTCAAGATTTAGCAGATTTAAGGTTACTTTTTGCTAAAGAAAGGGTGCCAATTAAAAAAGAAGATCTAGATAAAATATTGAAGATAGTGAAAAATTATCCTCCTAAATAATTTTTTAAACTTTTTAATCCAGGATTTGAGGTTTTATCAATCCTGTTAATGAATAACTATGGTTTGTGATTTGGATGGAAGATTATGCAATTATCCTTGATTACCTGCCCCTGGGATATATGCAGGAAGGTATGAGTACTTTTAAAAGAAAGCCTGTGGCTCAAGCTATAGGTAAAGAAGAATTCACTCTGCTAGAGCTAACTCCTAAAGAAGGAGTAGATCTAGAAATACATCAGAAGGTTTATATAGGTTCTGGAAAAAGAGATGAAATTTCTCGAGTGAGTCGTAGACTTCGTTATGATGAATTAACTGCCACCGCAAGAGTAGAACTCAATTATGTAATTGAAGAAATTATCAAGGCTAAAGAGGATAAATTCGTCCAATTCTTTAATGAAGCAGGCCCAGTAAGTACCCGGCTAAATCAGTTAGAATTGTTACCAGGTATTGGTAAAAAACATATGTGGGACATTATCAAAACCCGAGAAGAAAAGCCTTTTGAAAGTTTTGAAGATATAAAAAATCGGGTACCCATGCTTTCAGATCCTGTAAAGATATTGTTAAAAAGAGTGTTGCTTGAATTGGATGTGGATAAGAATAAAAGGGGAAAGAAAAAATACATCCTTTTCACCAGACCTCCTGCTCGTCGAAGATAGGGTTAATTATTATTTTTAATTAATTCCCTGGAGAAGTATTTTGAGGAATTTAGATTATACTAAAGTTTCTCTGGCCCGAGAAACAAAAGAAACTTTAAAACATTACAACATTAATTTAAATCGACGCCTAGGTCAAAATTATTTAATTGATAATTTAAAGCGAGAAAAAATACTTAAATACGCCGATCTATCTTCAAAAGACATTGTCCTAGAGATAGGTCCTGGTATTGGAACTTTAACTATTCCCCTTTCCCTTAAAGTTCTGGAAGTAGTGGCTGTAGAACAAGACCCTAAAATTGCCTCTATTTTAGAAGAAAGATTAAAAGAATATAAAAGGGACAATGTAACTGTTATAAATGCAGATGCTTTAAAGGTTGATTTTCCTTATTTCAATAAAGTGGTCTCTAACCTACCTTATCAAATATCATCGCCTATTACTTTTAAATTATTAGAACATGAATTTGACTTGGGAATCTTAATGTACCAGAAAGAATTTGCAAAACGTATGAACGCTCTTCCTGGCACTAAAAACTACTCTCGTTTATCGGTGATGCTTTACTTTAAAGCAGAAGTCGATTTATTAGATAAAATATCACCACGATCCTTTTTACCTCCACCTAAAATAGAATCTGTTGTGGTAAAGCTGGTTCCTAAAGAAGAAAATAAAATTGATGATTTTTTTGCTGATGTTTGCCGTGCTTTATTCCAACACCGTCGTAAAAAAGCCGCTAAGTCCCTTTTAGAATCATTTCATGAAATAGATGATTTAAATAAAAAAGAAGCCCGGAAATTAATAGAAAAATTGGATCCTGATTTAAGAGAAAAAAGGGTGTTTCAACTAACACCTTATCAGATTTTAGATATTTCATTTGAACTAAAACGTTTATTGCATAAATGATCTGTTACTATTATAATAATTTTATTTACAAAAAAAATAGCTGACCGGGATAATAACTAATTATAATTGATTTAGATGATAAATTATAAAGGCTTGAGAATTGAAAGCTGCGATAGAGTCTATGCTCCTGCAGAAGATACTATTTTATTGGCTGATAATTTAAAAACCAATAAAAATGATATTGTATTGGAAATCGGTACCGGTACTGGTTTAGTGGCTTTAGCTGCCTCATTAAATTCTAAAAAAGTTTTAGCTACAGATATCAATCCCCATGCAGTGGAATGTGCCCAAAAAAATTTGCAAAGGAATCGGATCGAAAATATGAATGTTATACAAGGTGATCTCTTTCAACCCCTAAAGAATGAGAAATTTGATCTTATTTTATTTAATACACCCTATTTACCTAGCTGTGAAGAAGAAATTTTAGATGATTATATAGATGCTGCTTGGAATGGTGGCGAGGATGGTCGTAGGGTAATTGATCTCTTCTTAGATGAAGTAAAACATTTTTTAAATAAGAAAGGAAGAGTACAATTAGTTCAAAGTTCTCTTTCTGATATTAAAAAAACCATAAATAAAATGGAAACCATAGGATTTGAAGTGGAAATAAGTGCATTTGATAAGTTTTTTTTTGAAAAAGTAGTGGTTATTAGTGGAAAATTAAAATGATTTATATTTATAAAAAAATGAAGCAAAGCTAGGAACATATAAGCTATCCCCGATCATGGTCTCAGTACAAGTTTAATAACAATTAAAGAGAATATCTAACCGGCACCATAAATAATGGCTTCATAAGTAAATCCTTTTTTTTTAAGAGAACCTGTTTTATTACTATTTTATTTGGGCGCTAATCTTGCTTAGGAATTTTATATATATTAAGTTTTAAACTTGCTAGCTTTACTAGATAAACCTCACTACCTATTTTAAGTATCTAGGAGTAGCTTTTTAGAAATCTGAGCCTCTTCATTTTCAGGATCCAGATCCAAAACTCTTTCAAAATATTCCAATGCTTGATGATTTTGGCCTAAATCAAAATATAAATGAGCTAAATTTAAATTTAATGAAATATTTTCTGGTATGATATATATAGCTTCTTTAAACGATTCTAAAGCTTCGTATTTTAGACCTATATTATGCTGCACATATCCTAGATAATTCCATAATTCTCCCTGGAATTTATCCAGCTCTAATGCTTTTTTAAAATATTTTATGGATTCATCTATTTTTTTCATATAATATAATGCATTTGCTTTATAGAAAATAGCTTTAAAATTCCTCTCATCTCGTTCTACTACTTTATCCAGGTATCTTAGTGCTAGTTCATATTGGCCACTATCTACTAAGGTGGCACCTAAATTATAAAGTGCAGGAAGATACTGGGAATCTATTTTTAGTGCCTCTTGAAAACATTCCTGAGCTTGATCATGTTCTTCCAGTATACTATGGGCCACGCCTCTATCATTCCATGCTTCTATGAAATCATGATCTATAGAAATGGCTATATTAAAAGAATTAATGGCCTGTTCCACTTCATTATCTAAAAATTGGCAGTTAGCCAAATAATACCATACATCCTCATTTTCACCGAACTCCAAGGCTCTTATAAAAGATTGTACTGACTTTTCATGTTTTTGCATGAAGAATAAGGCTAAACCTTTACCAAAAAATCCTAAAAAAGAATTAGCTATCTTTAAAGAATCTTCAAAAGATTTTAAGGCTTCTTCATATTTATCCATGGCGCCTAAAAGATAACCCATTTCTAAATGAGCTTCCAGACAAGATGGGTTGGCTATAACTGCTTCACGATAATAATTTAATGCTTCTGTAAATTTTTTTTGTATTAAGAGTTCGCTTCCCTTTTTATAAAGTTTCTTAGCTTGATTAACTGTCAAAATATTACTCCTTATTATATAATAGTTATGCTATTCTAATTTTATCTATTTTAAAGAATATTAGAATTTAAGTGATGGAAATCTAAAAGAATTAAATATTATTTTCCAACTTTTTTAAATAATGTTTAATATCCTCATCTTCAGGGTTTAGGTTATGGGCCTTCTGGAAGCAATTAAGAGCTTTTTCATATTCTTTAATCCCTAAAAATATTTTTCCTTTATAAAAATAAGGTAAATAAAATTCAGGGTCTATTTTAATAACTTTATTTTCACAATTCAATGCTTGTTCCAAATCAGATAAAATATATAAGGAATATCCAAACTTGCTCCATGACTCCAAATCATCTGGATTTAAATTTAAATGCTTTTTAAAATATTTTATTGCGTTTTTATGATCTTTAAGACCGAAATAATTATAAGCACGGCCGAAATAGGTGAGATCCGCATCAAATCCCTTCTCCAAAGCCAAATCAAATATAAAGTTAGATTCAGCGTATCGACCCAAATCTGATAGTAGACTAGCTTTTAAAAAGTAAAGAGACTCATAATCAGGATATTTTTCCAATTCCAAATCAATATATTCTAGTGACTCTTCTAATGATTTTAGTTCTGTAATAACAAAAGACTTGTAAGCTATTGCATTTTCAAAACCCGGGGCAATTTCTAACGCTTTTTCAAAGTATTTTAAGGCTTTTTCATATTCCTCTTCATCAAAGTAATCCAGGCCATGGTCGAAATAGTCCCATTTAAGTTGTTGATTCATATTTTTCCCTCATTAATTATTGTAAATCAAGGTTTTTAAATATTTTTAATAGAAATATCTAAAAAAAAATAATTCTTGCTAACAAAAATTTACTTTGAAAACTTAATAGATTAAACTAAGATTAATTAATGTTTAAAAAAAAATCTAAGTTGCTGAATTTTTTTTTGAAACTAGAATCATTTCATTATAGATTGGTTTTCTTATAAAAAAACTCTAAGATTTAGAGAATTATAACTGAATTAAAACCTACCCTTAAAGTTTTTTAATAAAGATTTTAACTTAAAATAAATATGTGGTTAAATTATTCTAATTTTAAAGATTCATAAGTAAAATTCCTTCAAATACTAAAATGGCGTCACCTTTCATAAGAGAACCTATACTTTTTTCATATTCATAAATTTCAATTTCCAGTTCTCCTCCGGGAAGATGGACCAGTACATTTTCATTCAATTTCTCCAGCCTATTTCCCGCAATTACAGATGCTGTGGCTCCGGTTCCACATGCTAGAGTTGGACCCACTCCTCGCTCCCAGGTAATCATGACAATTTCCTTAGAAGATAATATTTCCACAAAATGGACATTAGTACGTTGAGGAAAAACTGGATGGTTTTCAATTGCTGGGCCCCACTTATCCAAATCCACCTGATCAGTATCATCTACAAATACAACCGCGTGGGGATTACCCACATTTAAAGCAGTTAGCTTAAAAGATTGATCATCCACTCTTAAATATTGATCTATAAATTCATCTTCTACTACATCCATGGGTATTTGATCTGTTTTAAAGGAGCTAAGCCCCATATCCACTTTCATGGCTACCGCCTGATCATTATCAATAGTTAATTCCACAGTTTTAATGCCGGCCTTCGTCTCCACGGACATGATTTTCTGGCGTATTAACCAGTTGTCATATACAAATTTAGAAAAACAGCGGATGCCATTACCACACATCTCAGCTTCGCTTCCATCAGCATTAAATATACGGAAACGTATATCACCCTCTCCCTGAGGTGGATGAACAAATATTACTCCATCAGCGCCCACAGAAAATCTTCTGCGGCAAAGTTCAGCTGTTGCTTTTGCCTTTTTATCTTCACTAATAGATTCTGATTGAGTTTCATCTATTATGATGTAATCGTTGCCCAGACCATGCATTTTAGAAAATAAAATGGTTTTTTTAGTCATTTAAGCAGCCTCGGTGGGAGAATTTGTTTATTTAGTAAATCAGCAAATGTTTCTCTTTCCCGTATTATTTCGCCATCACCTTTTTTGATCAATATTTCAGCTGGACGGGGTCTTGAATTATATTGGGAAGCCATAGAAAAAGCATATGCTCCCGCATTCATTATAGCCAGTAAATCTCCTTCTTTAAGTCTAGGTAACAGACGATCCCGGGCAAATAAATCTCCAGATTCACAAACATTACCCGCAATATCTATATTTTCAACTGTTGCTTCGTGTGCTCGATTTGCCACTATTATATGATGATAAGAACCGTACATGGAAGGTCTTAACAGAGTATTGAAACCTGCATCTACTCCTGCAAATTTTCGATAACTCTCTTTAAGCGTGTTCACTTTTGTTAGAAGATAAGAAGCATTACCGACAATATAACGACCTGGTTCCAAACACATAGTAGGCTTTCCCAATCCATAATAATCCAATTTTTCCTTAAATAATCCAGTAATTTCCCAGGCAAAATTTTCCAAGTCTAATTCATTTTCATCAGGATGGTAAGGAATGCCTAAACCGCCACCAAAATCAATAAATTCAAATTCTATATCAGTATTCTGATATATTTCTCCAGCTATATCCATGAGGGTCTCTACCGCCAGCATGAAAGGTTCACTTTCCAGTATTCCTGAACCTATATGAGCATGGATTCCCACTGGTTCGAAACCTAAATCTTGAGCCATTTTATATGCTTTTACTGCTTCATTTTCTTTAATTCCAAATTTACTCATCTCTCCACCAGTGATACAATGTTCATGATGCCCGGCGCCCACCAGGGGATTGACCCGAAAGGATATTTTTAAACCCTCCGTATTTGGTATTTTAGCTAAACGTTGCAATTGAGAAATAGAATCCACATTTATTCTAACTCCCGAGTCCAAGGCAAAGCGCATTTCTTCGTCTTTTATATTATTTCCCGTGTACAATACTTTATTTGCATCAAATCCAGCCAATAAAGAGATGTATATTTCTCCAGGGGAAACCGCGTCAATTCCACTACCCTCTTCTTCTAAAATGCGCATAATCGCCAGATTAGTATTAGCTTTGCATGCGTAGAATATCTGAAAATCAGCATAATGTTTGGAAAAAGCCCGATAAATCTTTCTGTAATTTTCCCGGATCTTATTCTCATCCATAACATATAAAGGAGTTCCATAATCCTTAGCTATTTGATTAGTATCTGCTCCACCAATCATTAAATGTCCTTTTTCGTTAATATCTAAATCAAAGCCCATATAAAATCCTCCAGAATAATAAATTAGAAGATATTAAATCTTTAAATTTCTTAATATATATATTTAGAAAAAATTCTAAAAGGATTTAAAACTAAAAAATTCAAATTAAATGAAAGAATATTGCTATATTCCAAAATAAAAATAATTATTTGATTAAGATTTACTCAGGAGATATAATGGGAACTAAACCTTTTAAATTAGTGGTTAGAGCTTTGATTAAAGATGAAAAAGATAAGATATTAATGTTAAAGCGTTCCATCCACTCCCGCAGTAATCCTGGCCTTTGGGAGCTTCCAGGAGGTAAAGTGGAAATCGGAGAAGACTTCGATCAAGCTTTAATTAGAGAAATAAAAGAAGAAACCGGATTAAATATCACACTTAAAAAAGCCATAGGGGTGGCTCAACAGGAACATGGCCATCGTCATTCACTACACCTTATTCTGCTAGTAGAAGTGAATTCAGGAAAACTTAGAATAAGTGATGAACATGAACAATATCAATGGATTAAAGTAAATAAGATACCTACTTTAAAACTAGCTAATTGGATGGAAAGTTTCCTGAAACACCATTCTCTAGAATAGTGAATAAGTAATTAAAAGGTTCTAATATCCTTTTTTTAATTTATTATTTTCGTATCTTGTATAATTATTAAGCAAATGCTCTAAATACAGATAGTAAATAATTTATTTTAATATTAGCATCACGACATTTCTCTAAATATTTCATCTAAAATATCCACTAACTTATCCAGTTGACTTAGACTTATCACTAAAGGAGGTAATAATCGTATAACATTACCTGCTGTGCAATTTATTAAAATACCTTTTTTAAATGCTTGATTAACTATATCTGAACAATCCTGGTCAATTTCAATACCTATCATAAGGCCCCTGCCCCGTATTTCCTTAATGAAAGAGTATTTAGCTTTTAATCTTTCTAAATTTTGGATAAGGTACTCCCCCGTTTCCTGAGATTTTCTGACCAGATTTTCATCCATAATTACCTCTATAGTTGCTTTAGCAGCTGCACAACCTAAAGGATTGCCCCCAAAAGTAGATCCATGATCACCAGATTGAAAAGCCTGAGCTACATCCGAATTAGCTAAAACTGCAGCGATAGGATATCCGCCACCCATGGCCTTGGCTATGGTGCTTATATCTGGTTGTACATCTTCGTGCTCTGAAGCAAACATCGTACCTGTTCTTCCAAAACCAGTCTGTATTTCATCCATTATTAATAAAATATCATTCTGATGACATAAATTCTCTACATCCTTTAAATAGCCTTCAGGAGGAATTATAACTCCGCCCTCTCCTTGAATCGGTTCTAAGATTACAGCGGCAGTATCTTCTGTGATGGAGGATGACAACTCTGCGATGTCTCCATAAGTAACATGTTTAAAGCCGGGAGGTAATGGTTTAAAGGGTAGTTTATATTTATCTTGTCCGGTTGCGGTTATTGTGGCCAGAGTCCGGCCATGAAAAGAATTTTCAGTGGCAATGATCTCTCCTTTACCTGTAAATTTTCGAGCTAATTTAATGGCTCCTTCATTGGCTTCAGCTCCACTATTGGCAAAAAATACCTTATCATGGGGAGAGATTTGGGTTAATAATTGGGCCAATTCTACTTGTTCTTGAGTATAATAAACATTAGAACAGTGTATCATTCTTTGTGCTTGATGGCAAATAGCCAGGGATACTTTAGGATGGGCATGACCTAAGTTATTCACCGCCACTCCCGCGAAGCAATCCAAATATGATTTTCCTTCAACATCCCATACTTCTGATCCTTTACCGTGGGATAAAGCCAGATTCTGTCTACCGTAAGTTTGCATGACGAATTTTTTATCTAAGTCTATGATTTCCTGAGTATTCATCCCATCACCTGAAAAAAAAATGGAAATAATATTTAAATAAAATAATCTTAAATTACTCTATATTGATTATTTCTAATATTACATGAGCACTGCTTTAATAATTATTTATTGGAATTAACCCATAAAATATTAGCATTTAATTGCTAAAAATACTTAAATAAATTAAGAGTAAGTGATAATATGAAAAAAGCTATTATTGAAACCGAAAAAGGAGTTATAGAACTGATTTTATTTGAAGAAGATGCACCTAATACCGTATCCAATTTTGAAAAGTTAGCCAATAAGGGCTTTTATGATGGTCTTACTTTTCACCGGGTTATCCCAGATTTTGTGATTCAAGGTGGATGTCCTAAAGGAGATGGAACTGGTGGTCCAGGTTATACTATTAAATGTGAAATTAACCCCAATAAACACGTGAAAGGAGCATTGTCTATGGCTCATGCAGGAAAAGATACTGGAGGCAGTCAATTTTTCATAACCCATTCCCCTCAGCCACATTTAGATGGAGTACATACTGTATTTGGTAAAGTTACCCAAGGCATGGATGTGGTTTATGCTATTGATGAGAACGATGTTATGAAGAGAGTTCAAGTGATTGAGGAATAATAAGAATTTTTCTAAAAAAATTAATTAAATTATTTTTAAAGTAGTTTTTTTAAAACCAGGGCATAAATACTAGCTAATTCATCAGCAATATTCAATTCAAGGTCAGAATAATCTTTTTTTGGGTTGGCTAGAACAATCTGGCCTAAAATATCATCATCATATTTAACTGCCACCGATAGAAACTGGTGAATAGGTTCATGTCCCGAGGGTATGCCATGGGCTACAGGATGGTTAACCGGATCATTAGTATAAAAAGACTCCCCAGTATCCAATGAATAACCTAAAAGGCCACCATAAGTACCATCATTTTTAAATTTAAATCTAGCTTCCCCCATATCTTCATAATCCTGGCACCAATGGGTAAGATGAGAAAATGAGATTCCAACACTGTCCTTATTTTCTGGATCTACAAACGCCACATAACAGTATTTACTCCGGGTCATTCGAGTGGCTTCCTCTAAAATAAGATCGGAAATATCTTTAAGAGAAGATTCAGTTATCATTTGAGATACTTTATTATGGAGATCATTTATTTCCTGCATTAAATTTTCATCAGTTAAATTCTGGTTTTTTACCATCTTATAACCTCTAATTAGATTGCTTAAACTAATTAAATATATAATTTTTAGGAAATATAAATAAGATACTATAGTTAATCCTGAATAAATTATTATTTTTAAGAATTGGACTTATAAAGGGACTAGTTTATGGCTTGATAGTTAGCAAAAATGCTATAAAATTCTCTTCAAACCATATACCAAACCCTCGCACTAAATTTGATGTTTGCCAAAATTGTATATTAAAAGATAGTATTAATAATTAATAATTAAAATATTGTAATATCACTTCTAGGTTCTGGTTTATGATTATTTATCTATGCTGGTCTTTTATCTAAATTTATTTTTTATCAATAAAATTTAGTGCTGATAAATAGTTTTATGATAGCATTGGGGGTTGTTTAAAATCTTTTCAGATGAAGAATTGGAAAAAATGAGGGATGATAATAATATCACCGGGTTGATAAATGCTTTAGGAGATTCAGATCCTATGATTAAAAGTAAAGCCGCCTATATTTTAGCAGATGTGGGTGATAAAGATGCGGTTGAGGCACTTTTAAAAAATTTGGATGATAAGATATGGTCTGTTCGTAAATCTGCAGCGTTAGCTCTGGGAAGAATTGGTGATAAAAGAGCTGTTGATCCATTAATAAATCTCTTAAAAGATGATTACTGGCATGTTAGGGAAATAGCAGCAATATCTCTAGGTTTAATAGGAGATAAACGAGCCGTGGAACCTATTATTAATGCTTTAAAAGATGGATGTTTAAATGTTAAATGTGATTTTGTCGATGTTTTAGGAAATTTAGGGGATAATAGAGCGGTGGAACCATTGATAAACATATTAAATGAAAAAGATTATCTTTTAAGAGCATGTACAGTAATATCGCTAGGTAAACTTGGTGGTGATAAAGCAATCATGTCTTTAGTGGGTACATTAAATGATGAAGACTATTTTGTTAGAATTAATTCAGCTAACGCTCTTGGAAACATTGGAGATCAGTCAGTCGTTCCCTATCTTAAATCTGCGCTGAATAACTCAAAGGGAGAATCTCAAGGATATGAAAATGCATTAAAAAAGGCCATCCAAAAGATCAAAACACGTAATCCTTAGTTAAATGTTCATTTTCAGTGATATTATAATTTTTAAAGATAAAGTAAAAAACTTATGATGAAATTATTAGTTATAAGATGAGTAAGTTAACTTGAAAACAAATTTTTAGTTGTAATAGGCCCTATTATTATATAATAGGAGTTATTAAGGTATAAGTTAGCTCAAATTCCTTTCTAAACGAAATTACCAAGAATGATATTTTTACTTAAAAATAATCCACTAGCGGATCATCTTTATCTAAAATTTTAATCACTACCCCCAATATAAAATCAAATGGAATAACGGTTTTTTCGTTTATTTCAATTAATTTAATATCCTTTTTATTGAAAATATCGCTGACTCGCTTTAATTTAAATGGAACTGAGCCTATTAATTTCATTCTAGAAAACCAGTAAGTGGAGAGTGGACAGTATTGCGGTAAAAGTACCATATCATTGATTTTAACCGTTTTGGGATTTCTGTTTATCATTAAAAAATTATTTTTTTCTTTAAAAGGCTCTGTTTTTTCTTTAAGCTTTATTATAGATATTTCATCATATTTTATACTTCTTTGTAGTTTCTTCATATTTTTTTGTAGATATTTGACTACTAGAAGATCCAGATTAATAATTTGATCTTCTTTTAGGGAAGTTTTTATACCATTTTCTAAAGCTAAGTTGAGCCGTATCCATGCTTCAATTTTTTGACAATTAGTTTTATCAAGATTAACACGTTGGGGGCACTTCCAACAGTATTCTTCTTCAAGTATTTTTAGTGTTTTTAGATAATATTCCTGGGAGATGGATGAAAATTTATGCACGTTTTCTCTTAGTTTTCCCATGGCAACATCTCCCTAAAATTGACCTAATTTTTTCTAAATAATTTTAATTTATCCAAAAGTCCTGATTTTCGAGCATAATGGAAAAGATAAAGTTGAGTATAACCTGCATATTCTCCAAAACGTTCTTGACCGAATTCCCTTATTTTATGGACAGGTACATCCCGCCCCTCAAAGTAAAGGTGTGAAATAATTCTTTTTATCCATACGTCGGTGGGAAAAGCCTCTCCTTTTCCATAGCCATATAATAATATGCAATCTGCCACTTTAGGACCTACACCTGGAATTTCGAGGAGATGGTGGAAAGCGTCATCATACTTCAGCCTGGCTAATTTATCTAGATCCAAGTTATAGCTAACTAGTTCTGCAGCTTGCTTCATGTATTTACCCCTATAACCCACCCCACATGCTTTAAGGTTATTTATACATTCTTCTAAGTTTTTTTCACCGCCACATTGTTCCATCTCTTCTATTTCATGTTCTGGTAAATTTAATATAGTGTAAGGCGATGGGAAGGTATAGAATTTCCCTGTGGAGTATAGATAGCCATCCCCCCATTTTTCACGCATGGCCCTTAGAGACCGATTCCAACGTATAATGGAATTATTAGCTGAACATATAGATGAAATCAAACATTCAAAGTTATTGTGGGCTTTAAATAGTCTTAATCCTTTACAAAAAGCAATGGTAGGTGAAAGTTTAGGATCTTCACTTAAAAAATCATAAAATGCAGGCAAGTTAAAATCCAAATCAAATATGCTTCTAATATCTTTAATTATAAATTCAGGATTGATATCACTTTTAGATTCAATTTCAATTTTCAATGGACCGTATAGATCATCCTGGAATAAATTTATCAAATTTGGTTGATTTTCAGTTATTAAAAGTTCCTGAAAGTGATTTCCATTACCAAACCATGAAGGTTGAGAGGTTTGACCACTGTTTATGGTTAGTTCCAAGTTTAAAGATCCTTTAATATCTTCACTAGAAATAAAAATTATTTTTTTCATAAGAAACATCCACTATAATTATAATATAATACCTTCATTTTAAACAATTCCCCTAAACTATATTATTATAACCAACCATATCAAAGTAAAATTATTTTAAATACCTTAAAAATATTTAGAAAATGCAAGGGGCATTAGAATATTTTAATATTAGATAAAAATCATTCTAGAAGTACTATTAGCAAATAGAATCAAATTAAGGTATCAGAGTACAACCCAATAGAATTTCCACGAGTACCATTAAATTCTCCCATTAAAGATAACCTGATGGAATGGGAGAGGATTAAATTATCCCTAGTAAAATAACAACATTAGTGAAATCATTAGAAAAAGAAACTTAAGAAGTTTTTTTAATTTATTAGTGATTTACTAGAAAATAAGATTATGGGTTGATTGTTTTAAACTACAATATCCTCGCAAAATTTTTTTCTGGTCAGTTATTTAGTTTTAAAAGAATAACTGCTAAATTAAAGCCAAAATTTTTTATTATTAGTTTAAATACTAAATTTAAAGCAGAAATTAATTTTATAAGAGATGGGATAAACCAATAAAAAAAAGATCATTGATAATTTTTTATAATTTATCTAAAAAAGAAAAAGTTAATATTTTTACCATCACTATATAGAGCTACGTATCAAAAACTAGGAATTTTGAAATTCTTCGATTTTTTCACTAATATGATTATATATGTCCTTGGTTACTCCAACTTTGCTAATAAAATCATTGGAATATCTAATGTCACCTCTTTGTGAGTTATCCTGCCGCATAACGTACATGCAGATGGCAGTTATAATCATCAAGGGATCTGTTT
>PWMT01000038.1 GCA_003558085.1 Methanobacteriaceae archaeon | reverse complement strand
CCTTACCAAAATTGGATTTGGTTTTAAAAATAAATTCATTTTTGTAGAACGCATCCCTGATGTTAGTGGAACCCTAATTCGCCAGGCCATATTAAAAGATGAATTAAAGCAGGCTCAGCATATGCTACCTCCCACAACTATAGAAGTTCTAAAACAAGAAATGGATGCCCACAGAGCACCTTTACATAATATTAGAGATAAAATAAGCATCCTGAAAACAGCTAACGAATACAATAAAGAGGATTTATTATCTCTAGCTTTAATAGATGATGTAACCGTAGATAACATTATTAAAGAGCGACCTATAACAAATTTAAATCAACTTAGAAAATGTATTTCCTGGGGATTTTCCACCCATTATCAAGAGAGGGTTTTATCTGCTCTGGAGGCAAAAGTTGATAAGGAAACAATTTCTAAATATATAGAAAATTACCCTTCTCTTATTCGTGTACTAAATTATAAAGATGAACACGTTTTACAAGAGTTTAAAGATAGAATACCTCACAGGAGGATAGAATTATGGCAATAAATGAAGGAGATTTTATAAAATTAGAATTTACAGGACGTACCAAAGAAACTGGTAATGTCTTTGATACCACCATTGAAGAAGTGGCTGAAGAAGCCGGAATAAAAGTTGAGGATAAAGTTTATGGTCCCATACCTATCATTGTAGGTGGAGGTCACCTATTAAAGGGGATAGATGAGGCTATAATCGGTATGGAAGAAGGAGAGAAAAAACATATCGAACTTACTCCAGAAGAAGGCTTTGGTGAGCGAGATCCTAAACTAGTGCAGTTAGTACCTATGAAGGAATTTAAAAAACAGAATATAAAACCTTACGTGGGTATGAATGTCACAGTGGAAGGCCATAATGGTAGAATTCAAAGTATCAGTGGTGGAAGGGTTCGTTTAGATTTTAATCATGAATTAGCTGGAAAAAACTTAGAGTATGATGTGGAAATTAAGGAAATCATCCAGGATGATGAGGATAAAATTAAAAGCATGATTAAACTCCACTACCCCAATCCTAAACTAGATCTGGATAAGACCGAAGTAAATATTGAAGATAACAAAGTAACTATTGTAATGGATGAACTCTCTCGTTTTGATCAGAAACCTTACATGGATATAACCTTAGCCCGATTTAGAATCTCCAAAGATATTTGGGAAAATATAGAGGGCCTGGAAAGGGTGGAATTTAGTGACATCTTTGAAAAGAAGAAAGAAATGCCAGATGAAGGTGTATCAGAAGCAGAAGTTCAAGAAATTGCAGAAGAAGTTCTAACAGAAAGAGAAGAAAAAGAGGAATAATTCCTTAAATTCTTATTTTTTTTTTTAAGTATGATCTAATAGTAACTTCTATTTTTTATTTTTAAACGATTTTTTTTAATTTGTTGTTAGTAACTTAGTTTTTTTGTATTTAAGGGATATTCTTTAGGAGTGTTGTTAGTCACTTAGTTTTTTTTTTATCTGGCGAGATTAATTACATTTTTTTATAATAGCTGCAGATTATTAATGATCATGCTTCCACTAATTACTACTAAAACTGCTAAGGCTGAGCCTAAAAGGAATCCTGTAATTATTCTTAGGAGATTATTGCTTGTTCTCCATCGCATATACTGGGTGGTTGAATCTAAGGTGGCAGGAGCGGCCAATATTAACATAATATAGATGGAAGGATTTAGGATACCCATATGAAATATTGGTAAGGTGAAAATCCCTAACAGGATACCAGTACACCGGGCACAAATAGGAAGGGGCTTGTTCCTGATATATATACTTCTATCTACCTGTTTATGACATAAAAAACCATATTTTTCAGGATCAGTTTTAGTCAATTAGATCCTCCTAATTCCTAAATACGCTTATTATTCTATCTGGCTCATTTAAGAGAATATCGATTACATTCCCTAAATCCCCATAAATTGGAGCTAAATAAATCAGATATGCAAGATAAAGCCCCAGAGCTATAAAGAAAACCACTATTAAAAAAATAAGGCAAAATAATAAAAATCTATTAGAAGATCTTTCCACTGGTCTAGATCGGGCTCTTTCATAACTAGTCTCCTGGGGAGTAGGTTTAGCATATATTTCATCTTTTCTAGCTTTAGACACCAGATCATCAGCACATTCCTGACAATAATTTTTACCTGCTAACTTCAATCGACAGTCATGGCAGAGTATCTTACCACAACTTATACAGGCTGCAATTCCTTCCTTATCGGGATGGTTATCACAATTCATTTTTAATACCACCATATTAGATTAAATTAGTTTTATGGCCAGGTTACCAGTTTAGGTGCACTGATCTTTTCCACACGCTGTTTTACTATTTCAGGCCAATTTTCCGGATCAAAACCTTTCTGGGCTAGAAAACCAAAAATCCAACGGGAAACACCAATACCAGTACATCCAGTCCATATGGGATTCTTACGAGCTTCTTTAATTGAAAAACCTTCTATAAAGTGAGTACCATGCACATTAGCTGAAACTACAGCCACACCTTTATCTTTACCAGGAATAGCTATTCTCATTTCATATTTAGGCACATCTGGGAATTCAATTCCCCTTTCTTCTACTTTACGTCCTTCTAGATAGAAGGGATCGTCTCCTACTTCATTGTACCATTCTAGTTCCATTTTATCTGCCAGTTGATAGGAAATGTATAGAGTTTCATCTCGGATGTTGTTAGTTTGTTCAGGAGTGCCTAACCATACCAGTTCGATTCGCTGGAACTCATGCACTCTATCTAGTCCCTTAGCACCTCCTGCTTCCCAACGATAGGTCCATCCACTTCTATCAAAAAATTTTATAGGCAGTTCCTTTTCATCCACTACTTCATGACTTAGAAATTCATAAAATGGTTCGCACTGGGCAGGGGCAATAACATAAGATGGATCCTTAAGCCCTTCTTTTAAAAGATCTAGCGGAATTTCTTTTTTTATTACCAACTCATTTTTAAATTTTTCAAAAGTTTCAGGATCTCTTTTAGGGGCGGAACAATAGTACATCCCTTCCGGTAATCCTTCCAAGTATTTCATTTTATCCATAATGGGTAAGGGAATTAATTTAGGGAAAAAACATTCCATAAAACCCATTGCATATACTAGTTCTTCTAGAAATATTTCTTCTATAGCTCTATGAAGAGCTACTAATTGTGGTCCATAGAACCATTGGCCTCGACCAGGGAATTTTTTAACCCAGCCTTGATTGATAGCTTCCTCAGTTGCATCTCCTTTAAATAATGGTTTGATTTTTTTACTACGGGATACAATTTCTCCAGGGGTGGCTTTGGTCACTTGTCTAGTTAGAATATCGCTGGGTTTGTCTGCGGATACTTTTTCTTCGCTTTTCTTTTGGGTTACGTGTTTAATTACGCGGTTAACTATATGTTTTCTAAGATCAGATTCTTCTATATCATTTATTTCTACTATGATTGCCTTATCCTTTATTTTAAAATCAGAGATCTGGGGTAAGCTATCTAACAGTTCCACATCTATATCATAATCCACGTTTTCGGTGGGTATTATCACCTTATATTTTCTAACATATATTTTCCGAATACCTAAATGATATTTTTTACCTAAAAGCTGACTTAATGGTTTTTTAATTCTAAGTAGTGCATCATGTGCTCTTACTCGATATCCGGATTCAATTTCTAGATGAAGTAAGGTACCTTTAACTTTCCAGGTGCTGATTCGAGCTCCTTCCTTCTCCTGGTTTTCAGGTACTCCCCTTAGTAATAATTCCTTATTAGCTTCTTTTATGAACTCTTCTATATCTTTTTTAGCTTCTTCTGCATCTTTAGAGAAACTTATTTCGCCTTGAAGTATGAATTTCATAATTTCACCATACTATTAATATATAAGCCTGTCTTTTTGATCATATTAATTAATTAGAATTTTAATTAAAATTATTCCATATCGGTTAACATTCTCTCCACGACCATCTCACAAAATAAGAGGTCCTCGACTGTAGCCAATATGCTGCGCATAGAATCAGATGATATTTTAAATTTTACAATATTTCCTTTGATTTGGGAGTCTACATAATCTGTGTCGTCTGGTTTTAAAGAATGTAAAGTGATATTGGCCTGTTCAGGAGTAGAATATTCTACTCTAATTTCTGCTTTTATCTGCATTTGTATCGCTTTTTTCCCGTTTTAATATGGGGGGTTATTTTTATTAAATTTTTTTTAAGATATTCTCGGCAATGGTTTCTATGGCCATACTTGCTGGAGAATTATCATAAGCAGTTAATGGTTTTGCTTCCATATCTGCCCTTACTACACTTTGATCTTGAGGTATACTCCCTAAAACTTCTATTTTTAATTCTTTGAGTTTTTCTTGGACGAATTCCTCTTCAGCTGCACTGGAGACCTTATTGATCACCGCTTGTAAATTTTTAATCCCAATATCTTTAGCCAGTTTTTTGATTCTGCGGGCTGTTTCTAATGATTTTAAACCAGGTTCCACCACCACTATCATTATATCCACGGATTCAGCTGTTTTACGTCCTAGATGCTCGATACCAGCTTCCATATCTAAAATAATTATTTCGTCTTTTTTTAGAATCATATGTCTCAACATAGCTTTTAGCAATACTGAAGCAGGACAAATACAACCATCTCCTCCCTTATCCACGGTACCCATTACTAACAATTTTAGTCTTCCTTCCGGATCATAATCAATGGAGAGAGAATCAGGTAAATCACTAATTTTAGGATTAATTTTAAATATTTCACCGAAGGACGATCCGGGCTCGGCTCCGGTTCTATCTTTTATGAGATCTTTCATTTTTGATATGGGGATTATTTCTTCTCTAATTCCAAGACTGGAGGCTAAATTCATATCGGGATCAGCATCAATAGCAAATACTTTATATTTGCGAGAAAATATAGAGGATAAGGTACTTGCTAGTGTGGTTTTACCCACTCCTCCTTTTCCAGTTACAGCTATTTTCACGATACCACCTGTATAATTTATTTTATGAGTTTAACCTAATGAAGCATTTAATTATATTACAATGCTTTTTTTTCTTAGGTATCATCAATTTTTCATTTATCCTACCATCTTCCACTTGGAGATAACTAAAAAAAATATTGTTTTGCAGGTTCAACAAACTATTTAATATTAGGATGAAAGGTATGGTATATATTTACCAGAATCATTATAAGCATATGTAAAGGTAATGTTTATTAATAGTTATTTAGAAAGTCAAATTAAGTTTATCAATTTATACTTTAACCTTTAATTGATAGAAATTTTTATAGGAGGATTATTTATGGCTCGTGCTTACACAAGAAGAGAATATATTAGAAGAATTCCTGGATCCCGGATTATTCAATATGATATGGGTAATTTATCTGCTGATTTTCCTTTATCTTTGAGTTTAGCAGTTAAAAATCCGGCTAGTATATCCCATAATTCTCTGGAAGCTGCTAGAATTGCTTCTAATCGTTATTTACAGAGAAAAGCTGGAAGATTAGGCTATCATTTGAAAATAAGAGTTTATCCGCATCATGTAGTGCGGGAAAATCCTATGGCTACAGGAGCCGGAGCTGACCGGGTACAGGATGGTATGAGAAAAGCGTTCGGTAAACCAGTAAGTTCCGCTGCTTTAGTAAAGAAAGGACAGAAAGTATTGACGGTACAAACCAACAAGAAAAACTTCAGAAATGCTAAAGAAGCTTTAAGAAGAGCTTCTATGAAAATACCTGTTTCTTGTAGGATAATTATAGATAAAGGAGAAGAGTTGGTAAAATAATATCTGAACCTTTTAACCGGTTTTCAACCGGTTATAGATTTCTTATTCATATTTAAAAAGTTTCTAATTTCATAGAAGCATTATAATAATTATAAAAGTACAATCATAAAATTTTGAAGCTCATAGTAGTTGTTAAGGAATTTTAAGATGTTTGAAGCTTATAGCAGTTGTTAAGGATATTAAGAAATCAAGGGGATAAAATGAAATATGTGGCATTTTTTGAAGATTTAACTAAAGAAGATGTTGATATTGCTGGTGGAAAAGGCGCCAACTTAGGAGAACTTACCCGGGTAGGTATACCAGTACCTCCAGGTTTTGTAGTAACTTCACAGACTTACGATAATTTCATGAAAGACACTGGTATTTTCGATGAAGTTATGGAACTTTTAGATACTTTAGATGTTAATGATAATAAAGAATTACAGGAAACTTCTAAAAAAATTAAAAAAATTATTGTAAATACTGAAATGCCAGAGGAAACTCAAACCCTTATCATTGAGGCCTATAATGCGCTCTGCCATAAACTTGGCAAGGAAGATGTTTTTGTGGCTATCCGGTCTTCAGCTACCGCTGAAGACTTACCTGAAGCTTCTTTTGCCGGACAACAAGACACTTTTCTTAATATCCGGGGATCTGAGGATGTTTTAGAATATGTTAAGAAATGTTGGGCATCCCTTTTTGAGGCCCGTGCCATTTTCTACCGGGAACAAAATAACTTTGAACATTCCAAAGTATACATTGCGGTGGTAGTTCAAGAAATGGTGGATGCTGATAAAGCAGGAGTTTTATTTACTGCGCATCCTTCTACTGGTGAAGATAAAATTCTCATTGAAGCATCCTGGGGCTTGGGAGAGGCTGTAGTTTCTGGTACAGTAACCCCAGATACTTACTGGGTGGATGTGGAAAGTGGAAAAGTACTAGAGGAGACTATTAGCGAAAAAAATGTTATGTTCCAGAAGGATCCTGAAAAGGGAAAAACAGTGAAAGTAGAAGTTCCTGATGAACTAAAAAGCAGAAGAGTACTTTCTGAAAATGAATTAGAACAATTAGCTAAAATGGGTAAAAAGATTCATGACCATTACCAATTTCCTCAAGACACTGAATGGGCTATTGAAGATCGAACACTTTATATGCTCCAATCTAGACCAGTTACTACTTTAAAAGAACCTGTGGCTGAAGAAACAGAACCAGAAGATATAAAAAGAAATATTATAACTAAAGGTTTAGGCGCCAGTCCGGGTATTGCTTCAGGAGCAGTTAAAATTATCCGTGAAATAGATGAACTGGATAAAATTCAAGTAGGCGATGTTATGGTTACCGTAATGACTAGTCCGGATATGGTACCGGCGATGAAACGTTCCAGCGCTATAATTACAGATGAAGGTGGAGTTACCTGCCATGCGGCTATAGTTTCCCGGGAATTAGGTATTCCCTCTGTAGTGGGAACTGCCGATGCCACTAAAAAATTAGAGGAAAACCAGATAGTTACCATTGATGGTGATAAGGGAATCATTTATGAGGGTGAATTAAAAGTTTCCCAGAAAAAAGAGAAAACTGAAGCTACAGAGGTAACTGCCGCACCCCAGCTAACTGTTACCGAAGTGAAGGTTAATGTTAGTATGGTGGAAGCTGCTAAAAAAGCTGCAGCAACTGGAGCAGATGGTGTGGGACTATTAAGAACCGAACACATGATGCTTACTACCGGTATCCACCCTAAAAAATATATTAAAGATGGAAAAGAGAATGAACTGGTAAATATTTTGGTAGAGAATATTTTAAAAGTAGTGGATATTTTTTATCCTCGATCGGTTTGGTATCGAACTTTGGATGCACCTACTGATGAATTCAAAACCTTAGAAGGTGGTCAAGACGAACCTTATGAGCATAATCCTATGCTAGGTTGGAGAGGTATTAGAAGAGAATTGGATGAACCAGAAATCTTGAAAGCTGAATTTAAAGCTATTAAGAAACTACATGATCAGGGTTATACTAATGTGGGGATCATGATACCTCTGGTGCAGCATCCTGATGAACTGATAACCGCTAAAAAAATCGCCGAAGAAGTGGGTTTAAAACCTCATAAGGAAATTGATTTTGGGATAATGGTAGAAACCCCTGCAGCTGCTTTGATAATTGAAGATTTCATTGAAGTTGGTATTGACTTTGCCAGTTTTGGAACTAACGATTTAACCCAATATACTCTAGCCATTGATCGAAATAATGAACACGTTGCAGGACTATATACAGAAGGGCATCCCGCTGTTTTAAAACTTATTGAAAGAGTAATTAAGAAATGTGAAGCTGCAGGTGTAAGTACCAGTATCTGTGGCCAGGCAGGAAGCATACCAAAAATAGTGGAAAAACTGGTTGCATTGGGCATTAGCAGTGTTTCTGCCAATACTGATGCTGTTGAAGAAGTACGTAATACCGTAGCTCGCGCTGAACAAAAATTACTCTTGGAAGCAGCGCGAAAATTAACAAAAGAATGATTCTATTTTTTATTTTTTTAAATCTACTTTTTAGGTTATTTTCATGCATAGAAAAGGATTAAGCCAGCAAGAGATATTTGATCAACTCCAACAATATCATGAAAAAGATATGGAATATGTTTCTGGTAATATTTTAGGTTCTATGTGTACCTGTGCACATCCCATAGCTAAAAAAGTATACTGTGATTTTTTAGACTCTAACTTAGGAGATCCCGGACTTTTCAAAGGAACAAAGCAATTAGAAGATGAGGTAATAAAGAATATAGGTGTGCTATTAGGGGATGATGCAGTCTGTGGCCATGTTATTACCGGCGGCACAGAAGCCAATCTCATGGCTATTCGCGCTGCTAGAAATTTAGCCAGGCAAAATAATTCCATAGATTCAGGAGAAATAATTGTTCCTAAATCAGCTCATTTCTCCTTTAAAAAATCAGCAGATATTTTAGGAGTCCAACTTAAAGAAGCATCCTTAGACGATGAGTATAAAATAGATTTAAATTCTGTTCAAGAGCAAATTTCTACTAAAACTGTGGCAGTGGTGGGAGTGGCAGGCACCACTGAACTGGGAAAGGTAGACCCCATCCCAGAACTATCTAATTTATGTCTAGATGAGAATATTTATCTGCATATTGACGCGGCATTTGGAGGCTTCATCATACCTTTCTTAAAAGAAATGGGATATGATATTCCTGAATTTGATTTTAGATTAAAGGGAGTCTCTTCTATAACCATAGATCCCCATAAAATGGGTTTAACACCTATCCCCACGGGATGTATTCTTTTTAGAGAAAAAAAATTCTTAGAGGTAATGAGTATTGAAACACCTTACTTAACCGAGAAATTACAGTCAACTATTGTAGGTACCCGGTCTGGAGCCTCTGCAGCTGCTACTTGGGCTATCATGAATTATATGGGTTTTGAAGGATATTTGGAAATTGCTAGTCGTTGCATGAATACAACTGATTTTCTAGCCAGAAAACTTAGAAGAGCTGGATTTAGATTAGTTAGCTCACCGGAATTGAATATCGTCACTTTTACTTCACCTAAAATTTCAGTAACAGAACTGGCCCAAAAACTTAAACAAAAAGGATGGGTGGTATCTGTATCATCATATCCGGTGGCTATTAGAATAGTAGTTATGCCCCATATTAGCCGAGCACATATTCTAAGATTTATAGAAGATCTAAAAAATATTCACTCATCCTAGACATTGTATAAATCTGATAAACTTTACTTTAATCTTAAAACAGTAATGCTCTCTTATTTATTCCCTTAACGATCAAAGGATTTTTTATAGATGATGCAAATAATAACACCAGTAGATGTAAAAGAAATTGAAAAACTTCAGGTGAGGGATCATCTTCTTATCAGTGGTGAGATTTTCACGGGCAGGGATGCAGCTCTTCCCAGATTAGTTTCTTCTTTAAAAAATGGGGAAAAATTTTTAAATCTGCAGGGATCAGTTATGATGCATACTGCTGTTAGTGATGCCGGTATAGCTCCTACCTCTAGTAATAAAGTTGCCATCGAAAAAAGTATTCAGCAATTAGCAGCACAAGGGGTGCTCATTCATCTGGGAAAGGGTGCTCTAAGTAGAGAAACTATTCAAGCATTAGGTAAATCTAAGGCCATATATGCGGTTACTCCTCCAGCAGCTGCCCTTTTGAATAGTAAGGTTAAATCTAAAAAGATCGTTGCTTTTCCTGAGGAGGGTATGGAAGCTATTCACCAATTAGAAGTAGTTAGGATTCCCGCTATTGTGGCCATAGCCCAGGGAAAATCTATTTATTAATCATTATTGGAGGGTTTACCAAAGGCTATATCTCCGGCATCGCCCATTCCGGGTATTATATAACCATCAGGATTAATTTCTTCTTCCACAGAACAGGTATAAAACTCTAATTCAGGATATTTATCTTTAATTTTATCCAAGCCAGTTTGGGAAGAAATTACACAAAATAATGCTATTCTGCGAGGTTTACCATATCTTTTAAGTTTTTCTAATATTAATTCCATAGTATTACCAGTGGCCAGCATAGGATCTGCCACAATTACTATTTTCTGATTTAAATCTGGAATTTTAAGATAATCCATTTTAACTTTGAAGGGAGGGTTATCTTCTCTCCAAGCGCCAATTACACCTGTTTGTGCTTCGGGAAAAACTCGCATAATACCAAAAGTTAAAGGGAGAGAAGCTCTAAGAACGCTGATTATAACCATATCCTCCCGATCCTTTATTTTTATACCATCAGCCCAACCTAGGGGGGTTTCTACTTTTATGGATTTTTCCTGCAGGGTATTTGCAAATTCATAAGACATTAATCTACCAATTTCCATTATTCCTATCCTAAAATGACTGGAATCAATACCCTTCTTTCTAATTTTACTTAAACGTTCCTTAACTAGTAAATGAGTCATTATTTTAATCATAATTCTACTATCCAACACTTTCTGCAAATAATTATTTATATTAGGGACTAGGGATTTAATTCTTTCTCTATTTTTTCCCCAAACAATTTAAATTAATTATTATCTTGGAAAAAGAATTTTAAAAAAATCTGTAAACTTAAAATAAATTTTATAGATTTAACAAATTATAATAATTAAAATCAAGTTAATTATTATTAGACTTAGGGAACTTCTAAATTCTAGAAGGGGATAAAATGTGGAACCGGAAAATAATATTTCTAATTTTATTATTACTACTAATCTTGGCTACAGCCCTATATTTAGTATGGCCGAGAACAATCCCTGAGGAAGGATTTCAATCAGAAATACTAGTAGAGGGACTTAATACTCCCTGGGCAATTGATTTTCTTCCTGATGGGCGAATGATTTTCACAGAAAGAGAAGGAAGAGTTAATATACAGGATAATAATTCCTTGAAATTAGTGGGTGAGATAGATGTAGTGGCTCAAGCTGAATCAGGCCTTTTAGGTATAGCAGTGGATCCAGAATTTGATGAAAACAATTATATTTATCTATATTATACCACGGCTATTGATAATCGTATCTCACGCTTCAAATTAAATAATCAGTTAGAAGAAGAAACAGTTATCTTAGAGGGTATACCAGCCAACCCTATACATGACGGGGGTCGTTTAAAATTCGGACCGGATGGTAAACTTTATGCTACCACAGGTGATGCAAATCAAGAAGAATTAGCTCAGGATATTGATTCTCTGGCTGGTAAAATTTTACGCATGAATAAAGATGGTTCCATACCAGAGGATAATCCCTTTGATAATTATGTATGGTCCTATGGGCATAGAAATCCCCAAGGTATAACCTGGAATCCGGATTCTGGTTTAATGTATTCTGCAGAGCATGGTGCTATCCGCAATGATGAAGTAAACATCATTATTCCTGGAGGAAATTATGGTTGGCCTATAGAGGAATGTACTACTCCTGACAGTCAATACATCCAACCCTTAGTTTGTTATGATGATTTCACTCTAGCACCTTCAGGAATAGCTTTTTTCCAGGATAATCTTTATGTGGCAGGACTAAGGGGGAATCAACTTCGAGAAATATCACTTTCCAATGATGGTCAAAGCGTGGAGGGAGAAAGGGCTTTATTTACTAATTTAGGCCGTATTAGGGAAGTGGTGGTTCATGAGGATTATCTCTACATTTCCACCAGTAACCGGGATGGCCGGGGCATCCCCCAAGTAGGTGATGATAAAATAATCAGAATCAAGGTGAATTAATACTAGGGGGAATAGTTAATCAGGATATAAGACCATATTTGTTTAAATGCAGATTTCTACTCTTTTATTATTTTCTGGTCGTTATTTCCTTTCCCTCTCTAGAGGGGATCACTTCTAAATCCCCTCCTTCAAATTCAATATCAAACTCTTTTCCATCCATTAAAATATGTAAAAATACTGCCAGAGATGATACTTCAGAATGGGGTTGGTTAGTAATAGCTACATTCCAATCAGAAGCCTTATATACTTTACTTGGAACTCGAGATCCTCCTACAACTACTAATTTTTTTTTACCGGTATTTTGAATCTCATCAATCACTTCCGGTGCGGGAGAACCATACATGGTTAAATGAACTATTTCTCCCTCATTTTTTTTCCATTGATCCAAAAAATTTTCCCAATTCTTTTTATATGATATTGAAAATGTACCTCCCCATCTTTCTACTACGTCTTTTACATTATCCATTAATTTCTCATCCTTTTCTCCACTTAAAATAATTTTGGATGCTCCAAATGCTCTGGCAGTAAGACAAACATGGGTAGTGATTCTAGCATCCCTTCTTCTGCGGTGATCTAATCTTAAAACAGTGATATCCATATTCTCATCTCTAGTTTTGAAAGCTTTAATATCAATTTCAAGTATATGGGGGCATTGATGTAGAGAAGTGCTGACCTGTTCTATTAATACTTAAATATCGGTTTAAGTTATCCAAAGAAAGGCTATAACCATTGATAGTAGGGTGAATAAACGCGCTATTTCATTTGCAGCACCTAATACATCGCCTGTAGCAGTTATAAAATGTCTTTTAGCCGTAAATGTAACTATAATTCCACCTAAAACCGCTCCTAATACGCCTATAATTCCTATCCATTTTAGGATCAAAAAGCCTAAGGATAAACTTATTAGAAGAATTAAAATCATAGAAAGGGGATTCATAGCTTTGATGAAATAGCTTCCTGTTCCTTTAGGTGCAGGAATGGATAGGGTGCAACAAGTAACCAATCCTAATTTCGCTCCAATCTCTGCTATAAGCAGGGTAAAAAATATACTGTTTAGGGGTAAGGCACTGATACTGGCCACGGTTATTATTGCCACAATGAAAAAGATTGAAATTCCGCCGGTACCTATATTAGGATCTCTCATTATTTCAATTTTTTTTTGAGCATTTCCATGGGCCATAATGGCATCTCCCATATCTATAAGGCCGTCTAGATGGTGAAAACCTGTAAAAAATAGAATAAAACTATAAACCAACCCAGCGATTAACAGGGGAGGGAGCAATAATTCATGAAAAACGAATCCTAATAACCCTACAAATAATCCAATTAATCCTCCTATAAGAGGCCACAACCAAGTATAGTAGGCCATTTCCTTAATGGTAGTATGAATATTTAAAGGCAATATCGTGGAAAAAGCTAGTAGTCCAGCAATCCGTACATACCATGATGCATTTTCCTGATATTTACTTCTCTGCGGGGAAGCTTGCAAGGAATATTTTTTATTCTTTCTAGAATCCATCCTTAATCTCCATAAATATTTATACAATTTATTTTAGTTAAAACTCCATTTGGGGGTACTTGATTTAATAAATTTGTTAAAATTAGTTAGGGTTCAAATATTTTGGACATGCATCCCGCTAAAAGCCCTGCGATAATATCATCTATCATTGGCCCTAATTCAGAAATTATACCGGGTTTTAATTCATCATAGCGTTTGAAATTAAAGATTGCCTTAGTGCCTGCAATTTGGTTGGCTATGGCCATACCCAACACTTCGTCACTGTAAAGATAAGCGGGATCATCTTCTACTTCAACCTCCCTTAATCGATGCATTTTGAAGTCCTCTTCCACTCTCAAACCAGCCATAATCAAAGCTATAACATTAATATCTGAAAGAGATTTTAATATTTGCGCTGCTAGTTTTTCTTTTAATTGTGAGGTTACTTCTAACCCCACACATAATTCCATACCTGCCTCAACTAGATCATCTAAGCTAATGCCTGATTGATAGATATAATCCAACACGCCTAAAGAAAAGTTAGCATTATTTAGTGCTGATTGACAACTTTTCAGCATACATTCCTGGATTGGATTTTCCACTTTTTCTTTAAAATCAACTTTATTAAATTCACCAGTTGTACCTTGATTTGTATAATTTGAAGCTACTAATAACGAACTTTCATCAATAATAGATTTTCTAAGGGATAAATTCACTCCCTTAGTTTCTAAAACTCTTTCTTTGGCTTCAACACCGGCCTTAAAACATTTAATAAGGCTTTTTGAATCTAATTCTTCGTTTATAAATATAATATTATTCAAGAACCAGGGAGCATAAGAAGAGCCTTCATTGTTTAGGGGAAGCATAGCCAGATCCGGGGAAACTTGATTCATTTTATTATGCTGAGGTGTAAAAGTAACCGCAGTCACCGGTCCTTCTGAAGCGACGAATAATTCATCTTCTAAATCATGGCTAATAACTGCCATATCGCCTCGTAGATTATTTTCTTCCATTAAATGGGCTTTTGTGGCTTTAATTTTTCTTTTATCAAATATATTTTCTGGAGATGAATTTATAATAATATGCTGCACCTTATTAAGACCGGCACCTATTTCACATATTCCTATCACTAAAAAACCTTTTTTCCGGCTAAAAATTATGGACTGAGGATTTTCATGGATTTTTATATCTTCCCGGCTACTTAATTCCCTAAAATTCATTCCATCACCAATAATATTATACTGGGAAACACATACTAATAAAGGGTGTTAATATGAAAGTTCATTTACGGGTTTTTGTTGAAATTGAAAACCTAGGAAAAGTGATGAACTCTCTGTCTAAATCAGGAGTTACCGGGTTTTATATTGTAGAATACAAGGGCATTTCCCCTCAAGAATGGGAAGGATTTAATATAAAAGAAGATCCAGAATCAGCTATAGCTATAATCAAAGATCATGCCCAGGAAGCGGTTCAGGTTTGTTCGGTGATGGATGAAGAAAACGTAGAAGAAACTATAGCTGAAATAAGATCGGCTTTAGAAAATGAACGGTATACAATTATCGAAATCCCTATCCGCCGCATAATAGTTAACAAGGGCGATTCTGAATAAAAATTTCCTTTTTTTTCTAACCTAAATATTAAAATACGTAATTTACAAGTTAATTACAATTATATTCATAT
>PWMT01000109.1 GCA_003558085.1 Methanobacteriaceae archaeon | reverse complement strand
CGCCCGGCAGGGTGTTGTTTTCCATCGAGCAGGCGGTGGTGCAGGCCTGGCAGCCGGTGCACTTGTCCAGGTCGATGACCATTCCCCACTTAGCCATAGTCGTTGTCCTCGGTCATTGTTCGGTCAGGGTGTCCGGGGTCGGCGGGCGGGTCAGGCCCGCTCGAGCGAGACCTTGCCGGTGTAGTAGCTGGCGAGCCCGGAGATGGGGTCGGAGACGTTGCGTGTCACCTCGCCGGAGTGACCCGGTCCGCGTCCCTTGGCCCAGCGCCCCTGGGCCCAGTGGCCGAACTCGAAGGGCAGCACGATGGTGTCCGGGCGGTGGCCGGCCACGAAGCGACACTCCGCCTCGATGCTGCCCAGGTCCGACGTGATCCTGACCCGGTCGCCGTTGCGGATGCCGCGCTCGCTGGCGGTCCGCGGATGCACCTCCAGGTAGACGGTGCCCCGGCCGCCGGCGATGGGCTGGTGAATCGCCATCTGGTGGGGAATGTTGGCGCCGCGACCCTCGGCGTGGAGCGGTGTCTTGGGCGTGACGAAGAACAGATCGCCATCGCCGCCGCTGTGCACGGGCTCGAGCCACTGGATCAGGCCGACGCGATCCCGGGGGACGCCGAGTTCCAGCTCGATGTACTCGGCGTGGGCCTCCAGGAAGCCGGACTTGACCTCGAACTTGCCGCTGGGGGTCTTGAAGAGGGCCTCCTTGACCTCCTCCTCGCTCATGCGGATCGAGTAGCGCGCGCCGTCCCAGCGATAGAAGTCGCCCCGGTGATAGCGGTAGTGATAGGGTTTCTGGTACCAGACCCCCTTCTCCTTCCAGCTCTCGAAGTCGGTGACACCGTTGTCGCCGGGATTCTCGGCGAAGCCCGCGGCCCGGTGGCGCAGCATGGTCTCGACGCTATCGAGCTGGCGGTAGTACTCGCCGATGCGCCCGTCCAGGCGCTTGCCGATGCCGATCAGGATGTCGCCGAAGTGGCGGGTGTCGTAGATGGGGTCCACCGCGGGCACCCGCAGGGCGGTCATCGGCCACCCTTCGAAGGGGTAGGTGGGCGAATCCTGCAGGCGTTCCAGGTAGGTGGACTCCGGCAGCACCAGATCGGCGAACATGGCGGTCTCGCCGGGGTAGGGCGAGGTGTCGATGACGAAGACGTCCTTGAGCGCCTCCTCCCACTCCTTGGGGTCCGGCGACGACCAGATCGGATTGGTGTAGAAGAACATGGCGGTGTCGAGGGTGTAGGGCTCTTCCGCCAGATGGTTCCTGGCCGTCTCCTGCATCATGTTATCGGCCATGGGCCAGCGGTCGGTGCGCGCCATGTCGATGCGCGGCTGACTGCGCCAGGCGCCGTTGCGGGAGTAGCTGTCCATGTAGTCGTCGGCACTCACCGGCAGGGCGCCGTAGGGCACGCCCATCTGGTAGCCGAGGCCGCCCTCGGCGAACAGCGAGCCGACCAGGGCATTGAGCGCGTGGATCGCCATGCCGTTGTAGGTGCCGTTGCTGTGGCCGGTGGGGCCGCGCTCGAACAGCGCCACCGCAGGGCGGGTGGTGCCGAACTCCAGGGCGGTCTGGCGGATGTCCCGGGCGGGGATGGAGGTGACCTCCTCGGCCCACTCCGGGGTGCGGTCCTTGAGCTCCTGGTTCCACCACTCGATCAGTCCGTGGACCCAGCGCTCCTCGAAATCGGCGGCGTCGACGGTTTCCCCGGTGACGAAGCGCCGCTCGGGGTCGCTGAAATCACCGGCGAACTCGCGCTCCCACAGCCCCTCGGTGAGAATCACATGGGCCACGGCCAGGGCGAAGGCGCCGTCGGTGCCGGGCTTGATATAGAGGGCGCGATCCGAGGCGGCCATGGTGGGGTTCATGCGCACATCCACCGTGGTCACCCGGGTCATGGGGCTCTTGCTGCGCATCTCGCCCCACATTTGCATCACGTTGTTGTAGGGGCGGAAGGCCTCGAGAAAGCTCGCCCCCATGATCAGCAGGTAGTTGGTGCGACGGTAGTCGTAGCTGTTGTAGGAGTTGTTGCCGTCGGTGGCCTGCTTGGCCTTCTTGGAGCCGTCGGCACACATGGAGGAGTGGCCGATGGCCGAGTTGGGGGTGCCGTAGAGCCGCCCGAAGTCGCCGTAGAGGCCGGCATCCGAGGAGCCCCAGCCGCGGCCGTAGAAGTGGGCGAAGCGGTGGGACTCTCCCTTGGCCCTCAGGCCGTTCAGGCGCTCGGCCACCATGTCCAGCGCCTCGTCCCAGGAGATCGGCACGAACTCGGGATCCTCGTCGCGCCCCTTGTTGGGGTTGGTGCGCTTCATGGGCCCCTTGAAGCGGTCCGGGTCGTAGAGGAAGTAGCTGCCCAGATGCCCCTTGGGGCAGAGCTTGCCGTTGGCGATGGGGTTGCCGGTATCGCCGTAGATGGCGTGCACCCGGCCATCGGTGGTGTAGACGTCGATACCGCAGCGCGCCGGACACTGGGCGCAGATGCTCTTGGTGACGACTGTCTCGCCGCGACGGGCCTGGGCGCGGGCCTGCGGCGCCGGGGCGAAGCCGGGCAGGCCGGTGACGCCCGCCGTCACGGCGCCGGCGGCGCCGACGGCGGCCGACGACTGCAGGAAGCGGCGCCGGTTGATCAGGGTCTGGAACAGTTTCATGGGGTCTCCCTCGGGGTATTAGCCAAACAGGCCATCAAAGCTCTCTTGCATCAGGGCCGCTTCTCGACGGCAGGCGGGGCAGCGCGGGCTGTCCGGGTCCGCCTCGCCGGGGCTCGACAAGAAGGGGCGGCGACATTCGAAGCACTCAAGCGTTACTCCCTGGCGCAGCGGAACGGTGTTCGGCGTCGTCGAGTGGCCCAGCGCCAGCGCCTGTTCGGGGCAGGCCGACTGGCAGTGGCCGCACTCCAGACAGGCCAGCGGATCGAAGACCAGCGCGCCGTCGGCTCTCTCCTGCAGTGCCGTGGTGGGGCAGACCCGGGCACAGACGCCGTGGGCTCGGCAGGCCTCGGCGTTCAGGACCAGCGCCGGCAGTGCCGGTGTCGTCGCCGACGCCAGGGCCTTCGCGGCGGCCAGTCGGCGCTGCAGCCGGCGGGCCCTGGGGGCGGCGTCAGCGGCGGGAATGGCCGGCAGCCGCGGGGTGGGTCGGCCGCGCAGCAGGTCGCGACGACTGACCACCGTCCTGGCGGCGCGATAGTCGCCATCCGCGGCGGTGTCGGTGATGGCACAGAGCGCCTTTGCCGCCTGGCGCCAGCTGTCATTGGGTGGCTGCGGGGTGGCCAGGCAGCCGCGGCAGCCATCGGCCAGCCTCAGTGTCACCTCGCCGGGCGCCGCGCCGGCGGCCAGCTCGGCGAGCAGATCGGGGCCCAGGGCACGCAGGCAGTGCAGACGAGTCAGGCTGTCATCGTCCGCCACGCGGTGGCAGCCCAGATACAGCGTTTCCCCCTCCGTCTGCCTCGCCACTAGCGCCTCGACCTCGGCGCTGACCAGCGCCTCGCTAGGGCAGGCCGGCACGCACTGGCCGCAGCCGTGACAGGCGTCGCTAGCCAGCAGGGCAACGCCGCCGTCGCTATCCTCATGAAAGGCGAGGGCCTCAGCGGGGCAGGCGTCGAGGCAGCGGCGGCAGGCCAGGGGATGGGGCGGTGCCTGCAGGCAGCGCGAGGCCGACCACCCGAGGGACGTGGCGGCGGGGCGCAGCGGTGAGGGCGTGATGTCACGGGGGGGATACGAATGCGGCATGGTGATTCGTCCGCTATCATTGTTATGGTTATATATGAATGACCATATATCTAGCGGAAAGCGTGGCAGAGACTCAGAGCCGCTGCCACGACCTTTAGTCTAAGAGATAGCCGACAAGCGCCAGGAATTGTCCTGGATCAATTTTTTGCTGCCTGGGGTCGAGGAGATCCGAGCTGGCCACCGCAGCGGTGGGGGAGAGTTCATGGCGGTACTGGTAGAGGCAACAGATCGGAAGAGCGTCGAGGAGATCCGAGCTGGCCACCGCAGCGGTGGGGGAGAGGTCATGGCGG
>PWMT01000027.1 GCA_003558085.1 Methanobacteriaceae archaeon | reverse complement strand
TTATTGCTCATGTTAGAATTTAGAATAAACATTTAAAAAGAACAAGCTTTATTTAATATTGATATTTTTCACATAACCGGGATTACTCGATTATTATTAAATTTTATTAATCATTTACAAGATATATATTATATTATCCAAACAAAAAAGTTACTTATAATTAATGATTATGGGGGTAAAATCATCGTTATGAAAAAAGATAGGGATAAAGTTAAATGGAAAGGATGGGGTCGTGCTGAAATACTAACAGTAGTTATTGGATTAGCAGTGGGCTTTGTTTTTTTTATTTATGTTTTGAACTTGGCGCCCCCAGATAATACAGCAGAGGCCACAGTTACCGATGCAGAATTAGAATATTTAGAGCCAGCATTAGGTTATGCTGGTAGAATAGCTGAAATTTCCATGGAACATGGTGATGATATAGAGGAATTCTTCGAAGAGGAATTAAGTCCTATAGAATTCTATAATAATATTGAAGAACGACAAGAGGAATTAAAACAAATTATATCTGAAGTAGAAGATTTAACACCTCCTGATAATTTCAAAGAATTTCATGAGCTTATATTGAAAGCATCACGAGATATAGACCGGTCCTTTGATACTATGCTCGAATATTTGGAATCGCCTTCCGAAGAATTACTAGAAAGTTCCCTTAAACAGTTTGAAGAGGGAATAGTGGCCTTGAACCAGGCCGGAGAAATAATAGAACCTTTAGTAGATTGAAAGAGATTTTGGCTTATAATTTGTAAAAAAATGATTAGAATGGTGAATATTGATATTATTTATAGGAGTTGATTTTTAGATGCTCTTGGGTCCTTATTATGATAAAGTACGTTATTTGGAAGTTAAAAAAGTTCCAATAGATTCTGATTCCTATGAAGTGGAAATAAACGGAGTTATATTTCCTTTACAGACGCCAGAATTTAAATATATTACTAAAAATAAGGAATCTTTTATGGTGGAAACTTTTCTAGAAGAAACATGTGGTAAAGATAATATTAAGCGCGGCTGCAGAGCCTCAGTATTAGTAAGAGCTAAAGATCTAAAACCTTACAGTATAGGATTACTAAAATGGTTTGGAGAAAAAAGAGAATTATAAATAATTTGTAATTAATTTGAAAGCTATAAGAGAGCCCTAAATAATAATTATTTTATTAGGGAATTTTAACTAAAATATATAATATGATAAATCTAAGTAGAATTTAGTATTTTTTTTAATCTAATCCTTATTTTTAGCTTAGTTCTTAAAATATTTTATAATTAATTTTTGTTAAGGTATGCAATGATTTCCACGGTTAAAGGATGCTTAGAGATATTAGTTCTTTAAACTCATGAGAATGATTAAAAAAGAGGGATTATCAAATCTTAAAAAGAGTTTTCAAGATTTTTTTAAAGGTAGATATTATTAAATGAATAATAATACTGTTATATTATTTATAAATAATATTATGGTTAATATTAAAGGTACTATTTTATTTTTTAAAATTATTTAAGTCTTGCTTCTTGATATAATTTAGATAAATTTATTAATATATATTCCTAACTATGTATTAATTAATGTATACTATTAACTTTATAGTTAATTAGTTTATAGATAGTTTAATTAACTAATAAGTATATGGTGAATGTTTATTCAAGTGAGATGAATGAAACATCTAGAACTATAGAATTAGTATTAGGTATTATAGGTGGAGTTTTCGGATTGTTAGGTGGAATCTTTGCAATATTTTTAGGGAGTATAGCTGGTGTTGAAATTGTAATCTTAAGATTAAGTGCAGTTTTAGCCTCAATCACCGGAATAATAGGTGCCATATATGTAACTAAAAATGCCAAAATAGGCGGAATATTATTAATAATAAGTGCAATTTGGTTATTGATCAGTATTTCATTATATGGGGTTTTAGGAGCCATATTATTAGGTATGCCGGATAGTTGCTTTATTAAGAAATTATAAATAATAAATGAATTAATAGGGAGGAAAATACATGAAACATGAAGAATATTTACTAACTACCCTTATTTTAGTAATCTCTGTGGTTGCTATCAGTAGATGTACCCGCTCCAATGATAGTCCTAGTGAAGCTGGGTTAAATGTTACATAGTTAAGTGTAACATCAAAGAGGATATGGAAGCTATCAAACCTATAGGGGTTAATGGATTTTATATATATTTCTGGTAATCATAAGCCTGCTAAAGTGGATATACTAATATTCGATTCTCCATTTGCTAGTGGAATTGAAGAAGGGAATATCTTTAAAGAAACCATAGAGATAGGATAAACATCTTAACATCTATCCTATTTATTTTTTAACCCTTCTGTAGAGATATTTTATATAATTTATCCACAACATGGTCTACATCTCTAGATTCATCGTAATGTATACCATTTTCTTTCAAATGGTTTAACGGATTTTTTAATCCTCTAAAGTATCTAGGAGAAAAATTATCATCCCATGCTCTTGGCAAGTAATCTATTTCAGACAACTTTGTATTTGAACTCCAATTAATTACAACAACGTCCCTATTTCCTTTTTTATCTTGATACCATTCATTTCCTTTACTATTTAATGTTCCTGCGCACATATAACTTATCTCAGCAATAACAGCATCTTCTGGAACATTAGAATCTAAAAGTACTTCATTATGAGCACTAGGACATGGTCCAGCATAGACCGTGGCTGGGACTCCTTTTTGGCTCAAACCATCTCGAATAGCAATCATGCGATTCATGTCTACGGCATCACCATAAATATTATCTGAAACGATATATACTGGTCTTGGATCTCTAATATCAATATCTCCATTATCATAAACTAGGTTTATCCCTTCTGCACTAACCACACCTACTAGTGGAATTAATAAGCTAATAAAAAATAAAAATATAATATAAGATTTCATTAATTTAAAAACCTCCTTTAATATGAAATTTTTATGAAATTTTTTAAAAAAAGCATAGTAGATTTGATTTAATTAATTCTATTGTAATAGATTAATATGTCCTAATACTTAATATTTATGGCGATAAGAGTATAAGGATGATTTTTTTTCGAATTATAAAATCAACAATTTTGCCTTGTTAAGTAAAAATTTTTATTATAATTTAATTTATAATGCCTTTTCCTAAGTATTAGAAGTGATGGTGGTATTAATCCTTACATAAGCAGCCTTAGCTTTAAAGTTTACATTTGCAGTTTTAATGTGACTAAAAATTCGCTATAACTTAATTCAGCATATATTACTTTTTTAAATTTCTAAGAGAACTAAATAATGGTTGCTATAGCTATTATTCTAGTTAAATATATTTCTATGCTTCATTGAACTTCTAAGAATGTTCTAATCTCATTGAATCCAGTAACTTACCTGATTTTCTCCAAAAACGTGCTAAACAAGTAATATTATTTACAGCCTCTAAGTAACCAAAATTATTATATAATTATATTAATAAGAATTAATAGCTTATATTAAATAAAAATAAGAAAATTAAAGGAACGGTTTTATGATGGCTTTAAACCATCCTAAAAACGATATGTTTGGTTAAAAATAGTATTTAAAGAATTTCTTGGTAGAAATTCTTTATCTGAAATTATAGTTTATGATTTTTTAGGTTTAATACTCCATTAGGCAGGCACCCGCTCCTTCATTTCTCTTTCCCAGTGCCGATGCATGGCAACTGCATCCATAAATTTTTGTTTAAATTCCTCCATATCTGCAGATCTTCCGGCAGTAATCACCCCATTATCGGAAACTATTTGTTTTTCTTCGTCTTTCTTTGTAAAGGAGACACCATTTATATTTGATTCTCTAAATAGTTCCACACCTTCACTGGATGCCGCAATAGTTTTACAGTGTTTAAAGGCTTCATTTATAAAATGAAGTGCATATCCCTGTTTTTTTAATGTTTCCACACTATTTTTACCACCAGGCACATAAACAGCGTCAAACATGATGGAAGATGTAGAAAGATAGTTATTATCAACTTCAACTTCTTGCCCATTATCTCCCTTAATCATTCCCCTGTGCTTGGATACAATTTTACAGTTTGCTCCTGCATTTTTAAAAGCATCTTTAACCATCATCAGTTCTTGGTAATTGAAACCTTCTTCTGCCAGTAGGGCTACCATTCTAGTTTCTACTGTATCTTTTACTGTATCTTCCATACTGAATGATGGAAAAATATCTGCATCACTTGAATCTTCACCTTCAGCTGGTGGTAAAACACCTACTCCTTCAGCAATTTTCGTAGCCAGTTTTTTATCCACGTTAGCAAAGAGTTCAACTACTTTTTCTCTTACATCTTTAGATTTTACCTTTCCAACTTCAAAGTGGAATGCTTTGATTATATGTTTCTTCTCAGTTTCAGACATACTGTTATAGAATGATCTGGCCTGGCTAAAGAAGTCTTTAAATTTTTCACTTCTTTCTCTTATTTTTTTACCCTCTACCTTCTCCATATAATGGATATAGCCACCTTCTTCTTTAGTTGCAGGTTTTGGATCATTATTATCCAGTGTATTTGGTGAATAGCTTACTTTTCCTGTATTAATCATTGTACGATGATATCCATCTCGCTGGTTAGTGTGTATATCTGCTAAGGGCCGATTTACTGGTATTTCATGAAAATTGGGGCCGCCTAAACGTATAAGTTGAGTGTCCAGATAGGAAAAGAGTCTACCTTGAAGTAATGGATCATTACTGAAATCTATTCCTGGAACTACATTTCCCGGATGAAATGCTACTTGTTCAACTTCAGCAAAGAAATTATCTGGTGTTCTGTTTAAAACAAGTTTTCCTATTTTCATAGGAGGTACAAGTTCTTCTGGCCAGTGTTTAGTTGGATCAAGAATATCGAAATCAAATTTATGCTCATCCTCTTCCTCAATCATCTGGACGTAAAGTTCAAACTCAGGATACTGGTCCATTTCTATTGCTTCATATAGATCACGCCTGTGATAATCAGGATCTTTACCAGCAATCTTTTGAGCTTCATCCCAGACAAGTTGATGTGTTCCAAGCATTGGCTTCCAGATGAATTTGATGAAACGGGCCTTTCCTTCAGCATTTACAAATCTAAATGTATTTACACTGAACCCTTCCATCATTCTTAAGCTTCGAGGTATAGCCCTATCAGATAAAAGCCACATAATCATATGAGTTGTTTCAGGAGCACTAACTACAAAATCCCAAAAAGTATCATGAGCTGCAGAAGCTTGAGGAATTTCATTATCAGGTTCAGGTTTGATAGAATGAACTATATCTGGAAACTTAATAGCATCCTGAATGAAGAAAATAGGTATATTATTGCCCACCAGATCATAATTACCTTCTTCAGTATAGAACTTAGTAGCAAATCCCCTAACATCTCTTACAGTATCTGCAGATCCCCTAGATCCTACAACAGTTGAAAAACGAACAAATACAGGAGTTCTTTGACCTGATTCTTGAAGAAACTTGGCACTAGTATACTCAGACATGGATTTATAGCATTCAAAGTAACCATGAACACCAGTTCCTCTAGCATGCACCGCTCTTTCCGGGATGCGCTCATGATCAAAATGAGTCAGCTTCTCTCTAAAGTGAAAATCTTCCATTAAAGTTGGTCCTCTCTCACCAGCTTTAAGGGAATCATCAGTATGGCTAACTTTTACTCCTTGATTTGTAGTTAATTTTTTCCCTTCAGGATATTCTCTAAATTCTTCTAGATCATTAAGTTTCCCTTTTTCAGGCATCTTTTTCTTCTTTTTTTCATCTTTCATTAAATTCCCCCCATTTATAAAGGACTGTAAAGTTAATGGGTGTTGGAATGTTCATCAACATTTTAAAGTCGATAATCACTTTATTTCCTTAAACAAAGACAATAACAATCCAATATATTCTGCTAAGACAATATCAGTCCAAGATATGAACTAATATTCCTCAAAGCCCCTAACTTTACAACCTCCAAAAAAAAAATTAAAGTTTCCTACTCAATTAGTATGTTGTTCTACCAATAAATAATTTAAGATAAATTGCTAAATAGGACTTTTATATGAAGAGATCAAAAGCTGAAAATAAAGCAGATGACCTTTCTATTAGTTGGGATGATTAATTCGAATATTAAGCATTGATCCTCTAAATTTTAAATTACAATGGACTTTTAGAAAAATAAATTATTCTATCAGGAAAGTTAACTATTTACAGCCATTTAAAGATCAGATAAACTAAAATGATTATCTTCGTTATATAATTGTTTAACGAAGATTGTATAATATTTTTATGATATTTGAAAAATTACTGAATTTTAACTATATGGGGTATATGTAAATATAAAAATCCCTGAAATTTGTACAATTTAACCTCCAATAGACTTCATAACCATAAAAAACTGTATTATAAAAATTCCATTATCTAATATTATTAATAATATTATCACTTATGAATATAAATTATACATAAATCAATAGTAAATATATTACCAATAACTAAAAAATGAAAATATTTTACAAAAACTTAATCAAGTCATGAAAAAAATAGAATTAATAGTAGACTAACATCAAAGTTGGGAAAAATTGACCACCCCTCTAAAATCATTTACATAAAAACCTAAAGCCAATAATTTACAACCCTATAAAAATTCTCTTTTAAAAAAATATTCTCAACTTTTCTTTTTTAAAACTAAATTTATGAATATTCTAATTGACGAGGAAAATATTAGATCCAATATTAAAACAAAAAAAATAAGTAATAAGATTATAAAAAATTCTATTTTAAAAATCAAGTTAACAATTTTATTCTAACTATAGCATAAGAATATCCTGAAAAACTTTCTTTTAAAAAATTTTATAAAAATATTATTATTCAAATCGTGGAGTAGAATATTTAATTTAAAATTAATATTAGTTTTATGATGAGCTTGCAATAAAATATTTTAGAAATATTGAAAAATATGATCATTTAAAAAATTTTTAACATGTTTTATATATTATAAGTTCGTATGAATTAATTAGTGTTAACATTAATCTAGCTATTAAATATACTATATGACCTTAAGTACCTGGCCATGATGCTCGATTATTTTTAAGCGTTATTGTATCTGAGATTAGGTCTTTTTGTATATTTTTATAACTACTAATTTAAATTTTATTTATATTATCGGCAAGAGGAATTGTGTTTAATTAATCTTCTCAGGGATGAGACTAATGTTCTCAATAATATTTAGAGGAGTGGAAAAGAATGACTAAACCATCATGGCAATCATCAGCCTCAAAAATTAAAAAAGAGGCTTGGTATGCACTAGGTAAGGAAGAAGTGGCTGAAAAATTGGAAGTATCTATTGAGCAAGGACTTAGTTCAACAGAAGCTGCTCAGCGCTTAAAAAAGTATGGAAAAAATGTGCTTGAAGAGGAAAAAGATAAACCAGCTTGGAAAAGATTCCTTGAGCAATACAAGTCTTATATGCAAATTGTACTAGTCACAGCAGCAATTGTAAGTCTCTTTATTGCAGAATATAGGACATTTTTTCTCCTACTCCTTTTAACAGTTTTCATAGCTAATCTGGGCTTTCGTCAGGAAGCAAAGGCTTCAAAAAGCGTGGCTGCACTAAATAAGATGATGAAAGTGGTTGCTAAAGTGCGAAGGGATGGTAAAGTAGACCAGATTGAGGCTGAAGAAATAGTACCTGGTGATATACTGATTTTAGATTCTGGGGATCGTGTACCAGCAGATGGAAGGATTGTAGTCGCTGCAAATCTCCAGGTGGAAGAAGCAGCCCTTACCGGCGAGAGCATGGCCATTGATAAACATAGTGAGGTGATCACTATAAAGGATCCACCCCTCGGAGATAGGTTGAACATAGTTTACATGAATACTAATGTAACCCGTGGTCATGGAGAAATCCTAGTCACCCAAACCGGCATGGAATCAGAAGTGGGACATATCGCCACCATGATTAAGGAGCATAAGGAAGAAAAAACTCCTCTAATGCGTCAAATAGATCGGGTCACTCTCTTCATCATAGGTATGGCAGTTTTAGCTTTTTTAGCTATTGTTATAATAGGATTATCTCAAGGTGAAAGCTTCACTATCCTTTTCAACATTGGTATATCCTTGGCCATTGGTTCAATACCTGACGCCTTGCCCGCTGTTGTAGTAACTATCTTGGCTATGGGTATGGTAGAAATGGCAAAGAAGAATGCTATCATCAAGAATATGCCTGCAGTAGAAACTCTGGGTTCCACCTCAGCAATCAACTCTGATAAAACAGGGACATTAACCATGAACCAGATGACTGTACGAAACATAGCCACTGCAAAACGACGATATACTGTATCCGGGGAGGGATATAGTTTTGAGGGAAATATTGAGAGAACTGAAGGAGATCCAGAAGAAAATCTTGATCATGTTCTCTTTCCATGCGCTCTCTGTATTGATACTGATATTAGAGACGGAGAGGTGATAGGGGATCCTACTGAGGCTGCCCTCTATGTACTTGCTAAAAAAGGCGGCTTGAATGTTCAGGAATTCCGCAAGAATAACCCCCGGATTGCAAGCATTCCCTTTGATTCTGATTATAAATTCATGGCCACTTTCCATTCTATGAAAACCTCCTCAGGTGAACCAATAATCCGGGCCTACATAAAGGGTGCTCCTGATGTAATCCTGGGAAGATCCGCTTATGGACTGATGCCTGATAAATCAATCCAAAAATTAAGTAAGGATGACCGTAAGAAGGTGGAGGGGGAGAATGAGCATATAGCAAAAAAAGGGTTGCGTGTTCTGGCTTTTGCACAGAAAGATTTTGATTTGGATTCCTTTAACCCCCAGGCTGATCTCATGCCGCTTATGCAGAATCTCATCATAACTGCGCTTATTGGTGAAGTTGATCCTCCACGTCCAGAAGCTAAAGATGCTATTCTAAAAGCAAAGCAGGCTGGTGTCCGGGTAAGGATGATTACTGGTGACCATGCTGTCACCGCTGAGGCAATTAGTCAGGAATTAGGTATTGAAGGAAATACTATTACTGGTGATGAATTTGCAGCGCTTAGCGATGAAGAAGCAGGAAATGTAATCGATGAGATTGGAGTTCTTGCTCGGGTCGCACCAGAACATAAGGTACGACTGGTACAGGTACTTAAAAATAAGGGCAATATAGTGGCCATGACTGGTGATGGTGTAAATGATGCTCCCTCTATCAAAGCAGCCGATATCGGTATTGCCATGGGTATTACCGGTACTGATGTAGCCAAAGGGGCTGCTAAGATGATCCTGGTAGATGATAAATTAGCAAGCATAGTGGCTGCCATCGAGGAAGGACGCAAGATCTATGATAACCTGCAAAAATTCCTCCGGATACAAATTGCAAATCTCTTTATGTTCATTCTGGCATTTTTAGGATCTTCAATATTTAACATAGCAGGAGCAGCTCTTTTTTCTCCTGGACAAGTTTTATGGATTCATATGCTTGTGGTTGCACCTATTGGGGCGATGTTCGGACTTGATATGGCATCACCTGGAATCATGAAACGCAAACCTAGAAAATATGATGAAGAAATCATTTCAAAAGGAATGTATATACGATTGTTCATCTCCGGTGTATTCATGGCAGCCTCAACCCTGTATATTTTTCATATAGGTCAAACGACTTTCGGGTCCATGCAACTGGGTCAGACTATGGGGCTGGTCTCATTATCTTTGATGAATATATTCCTAGCTTTGAACCTGCGTTTACCTAGCGAAACTGCATTTCATAGTGCCACCTTTTCAAATCATCGACTTCTTTATGCCTACTTTTGGATTATACTCAGTACAATCCTTATAACAGAAGCTAGGATTTTCCATGAACTTTTTGGCACAGTACCACTCAATGCCTATCAATGGGGTATATGTCTACTCCCTGGAATATTGCTACTTATAATAGGAGAGAGTTTCAAACGTTTCACTAGTCACCGTAATAAAACTTCATCCTTACCCTGGATAAATTAGTTAAATATTTAGTTCAGACTCTTTTATTATGAGTCTAGTCAGCCTACTTTGTATCTTATCATTCTAAACTTGGTAGGATAGAGGAATTAAATTGAAGTTAGAATACTTGCTATGGTAGAAGTCTTAGTAATAGCATAAGTTGAAAATAAGTTTGTAATTAAAAATGAATTGAGATAAAAAGAGATTATAAGGAAAATATGATGATAATTTTGCTATCTTTAATATAATGGTAGGAATTCTTGTAGGCTTTTAGTAATCCCTTTAATAATAGTTTTAATGTAAATTATAATTAATTAATATTTACTTTCTTAAAGGGCTGAAATAAAACCACGCAAACCATGAAAACCAAACAATCCATATCGCTTCCCAGATATTTCCTTCTATAATTCCTACTATTCCCCTAATCCCTAATAGACCTAATAATCCTAAGGGCCAATATTTTCGCATTGTAGATTCACTCGTTTGTAACATTAAAACCACCAACTAGCTTATATTATCTGAATACTTTAATATAGGATTTTCTTTTGAAACCTTAGTGCTTACTCCCCGCAAAAATGCTATTTTATTTTTACTAAAATCAGTACGATCTTGTTTTAAAGAGTTTTTTTCCTTTTAAACTGCTTTAAACTTAAACATGATATGATTTAATACGAATAGAGTTAAATGATAACATAAATAAAGATATCTAGGAACTATAAATTCAGTTTAATATTTCTAAGATGTTAATTTCCACAACAAGTATGCACCAGGTTTATATCTTTTCGAATAATATTTTCCACTTCTTGGTCAATAACATCCTTATTGGGATTTCCTGGCTGATCTTTCCATTGAATAAAATACCAATCATCATTTTTCTGATAAAATAATTCCCCATTAAAAGTATTGGAATTATATTCATCAATAAATATGGTATAATATACTTTGGCACCAGCAATACTTGTAGTGCCTTGATCTATAATCTTAAAACCCAAATCAGCACTATCTTCACAAGGTTTAATACTGTTTATAGCATTTTCTTCGCTAAAATCCTCATGAATTGAATATAAAATAACATACTCCTCTACAGGAGGAATGTAATTATTTTCCCCTCCCTGGCTATAATTAGAACTGAAAGTATGGATCGATCCTATAACTAATAGACTAGTAATAAGTAGAGTGAGGATAATAATCTTATTTTTCTGCATATAGGTCAACTCAAAAATATTAAGTTCTTGATAAGTAGCTCTTGATTATAGGTGTTTATTAGCTATTTAATAAATAATATGGTTAAACCAAACTAAAAAATTTTAAAAATAGTTTAATAGTCTAATTAAGTGTTGCCGGTAGCTATCAATGTATATCTTACAATTGCATTATCTGTATCATCCAGCTTCACTGTAAATTGTGCTCTTCCTCCTGCAGGCATATCAGAAGGAGTAGAATATACCTCATTAACTGCAACTATATTCTCACTGCGATCATAACCTGTAGTTTTAATATTTACGGAAGTTAAATCATTATTACCGAAGTTTTGTACTTCACCTTCAATAATAAAAAATCCAGTACCATCTCTATACTCATCTAAGATCGTGACTTCTAAGGGATCTGAAAGGGAGGGAGATGTATCAAAATTACTTAATAGAAAAGCACTAGAGGCCAGTCCTATAAGAATAAGTATAACTGCAATGATAATCATATTTCGGCCATGAAATTTAGCATCAGAATTTTTTCTAGTAAAAAGATAGGTGCCCATAGCAATACCAAAAATTCCTCCTAAAAAGGCCAGTAGATAACCTAAAACTAAAATCACTGTAGAAGGCTTTTTATCGATACTTGTATCCACACCATTTTGAGGTCTAAGAGGTTTTTTAGGCTCGCCAAGTGGTTGAATTTTGGGTTTGTCCTGATCAATTAAGTTTTTACCACATTTTTCACAATATTGAGCATCTTCCTCATTTTTACTACCACAATACTTACAGAAACTCATACTGACCACTAATTATATTAGGATAATGGTCTATTAAATTTTTGCTTTTATCTGAAAAATTCTCTCTGATCTAAATATTTAAAATGCACTCTGAATACGAAAAAGAATGATAGCTTATTCTCTTCTTATAATCTAACTACTCTTATTAATCTAAAAAGACCTACATATACTAATTAATATCTAAACTCTCTAATCTAAACTAATATAAGGTATAAATTATAGGCTAAAACTTATAGGCTTATTTTTTTTATAATGAAGGGAATAGACTATAATTAAATTACATTAAGCTCTGCTCCTTTTTACTGAAGAGTATAGCAGAAACTGATATGGTTATTATGGCGAAGATGATTAATACCAGTATGTTTATCCCTAAAGGAAGTACAGCTTCCCCTAAAATAATATACCTTAAAGCATCCACTCCATAAGTCAGTGGATTTACATAAACTGCTGCCTGCAGCCAGGTGGGGAGTCCGGTAATTGGGAACAAAGCCCCGCTTAGTAAAAACATGGGCAATACTATAAAACTCATGATCAGATTAAATCCTTCCATACTATCAGTAAAAGAGGCAATAGTAAGTCCCACACCAGCCAGACCAGAAGAAATGAGAACTATGATAAATACACTGGCCAGGAAAATCATAGGAGTCATACTAACCCCCACCACAAAGGAAAGTATTAGTAAGATAACACCCTGGATGAGGGCATGGGTACTGATACCCAGAGACTTACCTAGTACGATAGAAGGACGGGATAATGGAGCGACCAGTATTTCCTTCAAAAACCCGTATTGTCGATCAATAATCACTGAAACCCCTGAGAAAATAGAAGTAAAGAGTATGGTTTGTCCGATAATACCTGGATAAATAAATATCTGATATCCTCCTTCTATATCTCCAAAGCGAATAGCTGCCCCTAATCCAGTTCCAAATATGATTAACCATAACATGGGGGATACTACTGAGGTGATGATTCTTGAACGGTAACGGATGTATCTTTTAGTTTCTCTCAGCCAAATAGTGTAGATTCCTTCTAATTCTGCCATAATTATGCTCCAAATAACTTAATTTTATTAAAGATGAAAAATTTTTATCATTTACCTTCTTCACTAATTTTACAACCTGTATATTTAATAAATACATCCTCTAAATTAGGATGCTCCAATTCGATGGAGTTAATCACATATCCCTGGGATGTGGCAAAGTTCACCACATCAGGTATCAGGTTTTCACCTCTCTCCACCATAAGTTTTATTTCACCATCTAAACTATAAGCTTCCTTAACATATTCTTTTTTCTTAATCTCTTCCACAAAAGTTTCTCCACCGTCTAAGGTAAGAGTTAAAGTATCTGCTTTAAGTTCTCTTTTGAGATTTTGAGGAGAATCAGCCCGAATAATCTGTCCTTGATTAATGATGGCTACCTCATCACATAATTTATCAGCTTCATCCATATAATGTGTGGTTAAAAGTACGGTGATATCCTCTGTCTGGTTTAATTTACGTATATATTGCCAGATATTTTCCCTAGTCTGAGGATCCAATCCCAGTGTGGGTTCATCTAAAAATAATACTTTAGGGCGATGGATTAAACCCCTTCCTATCTCTAATCTTCTTTTCATACCACCAGAGTAAGTTTTAATGAATTCATCTGCTTTATCCCCTAGAGCAATCAGATCAAGCACCTCTTCAATTCTCTCATTGCGTAAATCCATCGGAACGCCGTATAAGGCGGCATGCATCTCTAAATGCTCTCTTCCAGTTAATATATCATCCAAAGCCCTAGATTGGAATACAATTCCAATGGAAGCACGAACTTCTTTAGCATTTTTTACAATATCATAGCCGTTTACTTCAGCTCTACCAGAAGTAGGTTTGAGTATTGTACATAACATAGATATTAAAGTGGTTTTACCAGCCCCATTAGGTCCCAGCACCCCATATACACTATTACGGGGTACTTTGAGGTTTACTGAGTTGACTGCAGTAAAATCACCAAATTTTTTACTAATATCCCAACTTTCAATAATATATTCCATTTAACGTTCACCTGCATAATAATAGTTTCCTGAACTAAAACAGTTGTAGTGTTAAAGTAAGATAATTAAAAAGGATAAATACACAGTAAATAACATTAGCTTCATCTTAATTATAATCTTATAGTATAACTATACTTATATAGATAATTAATTTAATTAAATAAGGTTTTCTCTTAAGAAACCAATTTAAAATATTTTCCAACTATTTTTTTTATAAATTCTGCTATTATATCGATTATCATGCTGATTTTAGATAAGATAATCTGCAACTAAACCTTATAATAAAAATTAATTAAGAGCTCCAACATAATTAATGATAGTGGTTATTAGCCGGAGATTGAAAACCGGGAGATGTTAACCTTGATACTGGAATTGATTAAATCAGAAGGTATAGCCCATCATTCTTATTTAATAGGTGATGGTGGTGAAGGCGTAGTTGTAGATCCTCGAAGAGACGTAGACGTCTATTTGGATTTAGCCCAGGACCATGATCTAGAGATAAAATATGTGTTTGAAACTCACCGCAATGAGGATTATACCATTGGTTCCCGGGAACTGGAAGATATAACCGGGGCACTTATTTATCATGGTTCTAAATTGGAATTTGAGTATGGGATGGAAGTTTTTGATGGAGATAAATTTGAACTAGGTTCTTTGGAATTAGAAGTTCTAGAAACACCGGGCCATACTCCTGAAAGTATATCTATTTTACTTCGAGATAAAAGTGTATCAGAAGATCCCTACCTAATATTTACTGGTGATTTAATCTTTGCTGGTGAGTTAGGAAGATGTGATTTGCTGGGAGAATCACAAGTATCTTGGATGGCTCAATTATTATATGAAAGCATACAAGAAAAAATATTACCACTAGGGGATAATGTAATCATCTGCCCTGCCCATGGCGCTGGTTCAGTATGTGGAGCGGATATTCGAGACCATGATCTCAGCACTATAGGATATGAGCAGAAAACTAATCCAGTTCTTAGAATGAACAAAGAACAATTCATAAAATTTAAATTAAGGGAAAAACTTTATACCCCTCCTTACTTTAAGAAGATGGAAGAAAACAATCAGAAAGGTGCAGAAGTTCTAGGTGTACTGCCTTACTTAAGACCTTTAAAATATCCTCAAATTAAGGAAATGATGAATAAGGATGCACAAATTATTGATATTCGTAAACCAACCAGTTTTGGTGGAGGGCATATTCCCCACAGCTTAAATATATGGAGAGAAGGTTTATCTGGTTTTGTAGGCTATTTTGTTAATTACGAAGACCCTATCATCCTGGTGAATGATAATGAAGGCCAGTTAGATCCTATGCTCCGTCAGTTAATACGACTAGCTTATGATAATATTTATGGTTATCTGGGAGGTGGTTTTCCTAAATGGTATTTAGCTGGTCAAGAAGTAGGTAAGCTGGATATGTGGTCTGTTCATCAACTAAAAAAAGTTTTAGATAGAAAAGAAGACGTATTCTTATTAGATGTGCGTAAATTTAATGACTATAAAAAGAGGCGTATTGCAGGAGCCCACCATATTTGGGTGGGAGATATTCCTGAAAGAATTAAAGAAGTGCCTCAAGATAAAAAAGTAGTGGTTTACTGTGATTCAGGACATAAATCCACTACTGCCTGCAGTATACTTAAACAGAATGGTTATACTAATTTAAGCAGTGTTTTAGGAAGTATGAATGCTTGGTTAAATGCTGATTATCCAGTGGTAAATGGTGATTAACTTAAAGTAGATTAATTTTAGAATTAATGATATAGATTAAAATAATATTAATAAGAAGGTGGTAATGATGAGTTTATATAAGATACCTTTCATGGAAAAAGAAGAGTATGATGAACTTATAAATAATAATTTCATGAGTCGTTTAGCGTTTAATGGAGAATATCCCTACATTGCACCATTTTTATATCTTTTTGATGATAAACACATTTATTTTCTATCCACCAAGTATGGAAAAAAAATCCAGCGCTTGAAAGACAACCCCCATGTGGCAGTGCAAATAGAAGAATATGCTCCTGATCTATCCGAATATAAGTTCGTAACCCTAAGAGGCCGCATTGTAGAAGAAACCGATCCTGAAAAACAGCGAGAAATCAGGACAAAGTTTGCAGCATTAATTGAAAACAAGGGTCTTTCTAAAAAAATAATGGCTGCCTTGGGTCATGATCCTGATGACCCTTTGGCCTGTTTAATTCAAATGGAATGTTCCTTTGTATGGAAGCTGGTGGATGTAAAGGAGATAGTAGCTTTAAAAAATTAAAACCCACTTTTTTCTGATAAAATGAAATTGCAAAGAAAGGATTTTCCACTATTAATCCTTTTTATATTCGCTTGTTTAATGGTAGGGGGTCTTAGTGGATTTTTTAATCCAGGAGACATGAATATATGGTATGCTAATCTTATTAAACCAGAATGGACTCCTCCCAATTGGATCTTTGGTCCAGTCTGGACTGTTTTATATATTCTTATGGGTTTAGCTGCCTTTTTAGTTTATAGGGAAGGTTTTAAAAGAAGAGAAGTTAAAATTGCATTAGGACTCTTTTCGCTACAGTTGGGTTTAAATTTCTTCTGGTCTATCCTCTTTTTCACTTTCAATAATCTTCGGGCTAGTTTCGTGGAAATAATTTTTTTATGGGTGGCAATTGTAGCCACCATTATCAGTTTTTATCGCATATCCCGACCAGCTGCTTGGATCATGGTTCCCTATCTTCTCTGGGTGACCTTTGCTTCTATACTAAATTATAGGTTGTTAATATTAAATTAAAGATTATATTACTAGTGATTATCCAGTAGATGGTGGGGTGGAACCATCCATGAAAAATTCAGTTAATAAAATCAATTTTTACCCACTTAATTCTTAAGACTGGATTTTTCCCTCAGGAATTATTATTTTTTATTAAATACTTGTGCCTGGCCATTACGCAAGAGATGGATATTATGACCTAATTTATAACCTTCTTCTTCTGCCAGCTCTGCATAAGCAGTTAACATTTCCAGATCTCCATGAGAAGGGATTAGGTGTTGAGGTTGAAGCATTCTTAGAAAATCCCGGTGATCCTCCCGTCCAGCATGTCCAGATACATGGGCATTGGTAAATATACGGGCGCCTTTTCCTTTTAATCTACGCTCCATTAGATTACGATTAGCTTTATTTAAGGGGTTAGGGATAACCGGTGCAGATATGATAACATTATCTCCGCTTTCAACCTCGAAGACTGTTTTATCATTTGCTATTCTAGGTAATAATGCATCTGGTTCTCCCTGATGACCTGTGGTGAGTAATACATACTCTGATCTTTTATCATTGGCCTGGGCTAAAGCACGATTAACTGCTTTTGGGCTTCCATATATGCTAGCATGGTCCGGTAATTTAAGCAATCCCATATTCTCAGCGAGAGTACAATAACGTTCCATGGACCTCCCCAGGAGTAGAAGCTTACGATTACTTTTAGAGACAATATTACTGATAGCCTGAATCCGCTCCATATGTGAAGCGAAAGTGGTTACAATTATTCCCACATCTTGTTGTAAAGGTTGATCCATGATATCCTGGAGAACTATTCGAGCAATTTTCTCAGAGTGGGTTTTAACTTGATCTGGTTCTGCTGCCCGAGTAGTATCTGCTATCAGTGCCAGTACTCCTTTCTCTCCCAGCTCCCGGAACCGTTCATAGTCAGGCGGAGAGGAGATAGTCTGATGGTTGTCAAATTTAAAATCATTAGAGTATACAATCATCCCTTCAGAAGTATGCAGAGCCGGGGTTACGGTTTGAGGTATACTATGGGTGGTTCTTATAAACTCTAGGGTTATCTCCGGTGAAATCTGAAGGGTTTCCCCTGAATTCAATATCTGGAGCTGGTTTTCAAATTTAAATTTACGCTCGCTTTTTATGGTTTTCTCTAAAAGGGCCATGGTGTAGGGTGTGGCTATTAAGGGGGCGTCGTATCTATGGGCCAGTTTAGCCACCGCACCAATATGATCCAGGTGGCCATGGGTAAAGACAATGGCTTTCACCTTACCATCCACTTCCCTCATTAAAGTATCATCAGGAATAACACCTCTTTCAATCAGGTCCAGACTATGCATTTTCTCAATGTAGGTATCTTCGTGGATATGAAGTCTATCCAAATGAATTCCCATATCAAATATTACAATATCCTTGCCTACCTTGACTGCAGACATGTTTTTTCCTACTTCTTCATAGCCTCCAATGGCTATTATCTCGGTACTCATAATTATATCTCCTAAAAAATTATTTTTTTTCCTTAACTTTGATTAATAATAATTTATACTCTAAATCTTAGATTAGCTCTAATATCTTTTATTAAATGATTATTAGATCTTTAATTCTCATTTAGTAACTATTTTAATTAAATTAATTCATCTATAAACTAAATTAAGGTTTTTAATAATAGAAAAATTTATAATTTATTTTTTTAATTTGTTCTAAAAAAAGGCTTTTTTTATTGAAAGCTTGTAAATTTAATTACTATTTTATAGAATCTTATAAGCCAGAAATTATAAATAATGCTTAAACATTTTTTTCTATAAGTCTATAAGATTTCACTTATTGGATTATTGGTCCTTACAATTAATTTTATCTAGAACATATGCCCCTTACTATCTTTGTAATTTGAATTTAGTCTAAGAAAAAGGATGCGCCCATTATTTAGAAAATAATTCACAAAAATAGCTACTAAAAACTGAATGATTTTCAGTTTACTTCTAAGCTTATTTCACTAGCTAATGACATATATAGTTTGGGTATGGAATAATAGTAGCTAGAAAAGTGGATGATTAAATGAGGTCTAAAAAGAAATTAATTCTCATAATTATTCTAAGCATATTATTGATTGCTATACTAGCCTTTGGTATTTATGTATCTGATTATTATACTGCTGATAACCAAGCACTCGCTGCTCTTAGACCTACAGAAAATTATGACGTGATCAATACTGAGTCTAGCATTACTTTTACTCCCACTGAAAAAGAAAGCTCAATAGGGATAATATTTTATCCGGGAGGAAAGGTAGAAGCAGAAGCCTACAGCAGACTTATTTCACAACTAGCAGGGATCTGAGTATACTGCCATCGTGTTAAAATGCCCTTTAATTTAGCATTTTTCGGAGTAAATCGGGCCGAAGATGTTATTAATGCCCATCCCAAAATTGATTCATGGGTAATGGCCGGACACTCCCTAGGAGGGGTTTTCGCCTCTGAATATGCGGTGAATAATCAAGATAGATAGAGGGGGTGATTTATTTAACTGCATATCCCTCTTCCTATGCTTCCCAATCATTTTTAAAAGACTTATCCATTAGAGGATCTACAGATCTTATTACCCAGGAAGATATTGACTCCAACCAGGAAAAATCCCCCTTAAACATTACCTTCATTACTTTAGAAGGAGGAAATCATTACCAGTTTGGTAATTATGGAGTACAAGCAGGAGATAATAAGAGCACTATAAATAGACAAAAACAACAGCAGAAAAAATTGAATATATGCTGAATTACTGGAAAATCTGCACAGGAAAATTGATAATTAAGTAGTTAATTAAAAAAATTCAGAAAAAATGTAATAAAAAGTAATGCTTAAAAAAATCGAGATAGTTTTTATATATTCTTAATAATTCGAAAAATAAAAAAAATTGGGGAAATTACCCCATTAAAAAATCTATTTTTTAGCAATTACTAGTCCACTAAGAACCACTAGAATAGCAAGTAGTAATGCTGCTATAGGCATACCCGTAGGTAGCATTGGAATTAATGCATCCACTGGAACAGGTTCAGGGTCTGGCACTACATCAGGCTCAGGTTCAGGTTCTGCTACTTCTATGGTTGCAGTATCACTTACTGGAAGAAAATTATCACCAGTTGCCTCAGCTGTATTGTTTATTATGCCCGTCTTAGTTACAGTAGTAGTTATAGTCCAAGTAGCAGACTCATTAACATCCAAAGTACCAACATTCCAAGTTAAAGTGTCTACATCAACAACACCTTTAGAAACCACAAAACTAGTAATGTCTAAACCAGGATCTGGAGTATCAACAACTTGCACACCAGTAGCCACATCAGGACCGTCATTAGTCACTGTAACCGTCCAAACCACACTATCACCTAAAGCAGGAGTGGGATCATCCACCGTCTTAGTAATAGACACATCTGCAGCAGAAAGTACTTTTAGTTCTCCTTGACCTTCAGAATCTAAATAACAATCATCACCTTCAAATTTTGCTGTTATGGTGTAGATTCCTTTGCTTTCTTCTATAGTATATATAAATTCTGCTACACCTTGATCATTAGTTTCCGCTTCCCCTACTTTTTGGTCATTAACTTTGAATATGATAGTTTTACCTTCCAGTGGAGTGGCATTTGTGGTTAATTTTGCAGATAGAGTTACCTCTTCACCTTGGTTGCCTTCAACATCTGATACATCTAGTATTTTTGTTTCGAATTTTTCCACCAAAATGTTTGCAGTTCCTTGTGAATTTTGATATTCGTCGTCTCCTTTAAATATTGCAGATAGACTAAAGAGACAAAAATCTTCAGTGAATGGACATTTAGGTAAGGGGTCGATAGTAACTTCGACACAGCCATCCTCTCCAGTAATACCGGTAGGTGCCGGATCTAAACATTGAGGATTCTCTTCATCTTCAGTTATAACTATGCAAAAGAAAATTTCTTTTCCGGGCAGCGGTTTCCATTGCTCATCAGTTGCATCAAAGTATTCCAAGCATGCCTTTAAAGTAGGTCCGATAGTGGGACAAGTACGTACATCCTCAACTGTTATTCGGGTCGGTATTCCTTCTACTATAACACAGGAAGAACCACTAAGAGTAAAAATTCCTGCAGGCGTATATACGAAGTGCCAGTACCCTGAAGTGCCTGGAGGGCAGCATCTAAGGTCAGCTTTATCTCTTCCCGCTCCTTCTTCAGGCCATTCCACTGTTTCTTCATGTATTAAGAATAATATTGCATCGGTTGCTTTAGCTTTAGGGCCGTAAACATCAAAGTGTAGTACCGCGGAATCACTTTCTCTCTGGTTTACACAGATTTTATAAATTTCTGGTATATCATTATTAGTGTTTCCATTATTTGGTTCCCCATTATTATTTATTGTAACTTGTTCATTATCTGGACATTCCTTCGGTGTACTATCAAATTCTACACAGATATAAGGCTCTTCTAGTGGATCATCAGAATAGTCATTTAGTATGGGAATTTCATTATTTTCCCCATCATTAGCACTAACAGCTCCTGCCAGTACCAGGGCTAGTATTAATGTTGCTGTTATAAACATCGCTTTCTTTTTCATTTTTTCACCTCCCTGACATTTTTTAAAAAAATAATCTACTCTTTAGATTATGTATTTAATAATATTTAAAATGTTCATTCAATCTAATAAAAAGTTTTTAACTCTAAAAAAAGAATTAACATCTTTTTATTCAAATATTGATGTTTTAAAAGCTTTATAGAAACCAATAAAGATAATAGTGAACAAAAAAACTATTAAATGTTATTTTACATCATGAATTAGATGTCCTCATAAAAAAAGTATTGAAATTTGATTATTTTTTTGGTATTATAAAAAATTCATGAAAATTCCTTAAATGTTTTTAAATCCAATCAAAATAAATATCCCACTAGAGGAGAACCTAAGGCAAAAGCTAAAAATGTAATAGCCATACCAGTTTTTATTTTACGAGAAACAATCTTAGTAGTAACCTTAGATTGGTCCTTTACTATCGAAAGTGCTCCCTTTAAAAAAATCACAATAGCCACTATTAGCACCAGAAGGTAGAATATATTAAAAATTCCAAGAAAATATAAGATAGGACTGGCAAAACTAGCAGAAAACATGAAAAATGCCGCTAAATTAGCAGAAAATTTCACTCCTTTAACCAGAGGCAAAGTAGAAGCTCCTTCTTTTCTATCACCTTCCATGTCTTCCATGTCTTTAACGATTTCCCGGGCCATGGTCATTAGAAAGGCGAAAATAGCTAGATAGACTGATATAAGTATTTCACCTAGGACTACACCAGCAAATACAAAACTAAGACCAGTTAAAAATGATATGCTTATATTACCAATCAGACACTTCTTTTTTAGATCATAAGCATAATATATCATTAATAGGGAACTGGAAAATACAATGATTCCTGGTAAAATCCCAATAATAAAACCCAACAATATAGCCAGAAAAAAAAGAAGCAAGGAATATAACCCCGCATTTTTTACTGATATCCTACCAGAAGGTATGGGCCGTTTAGGACGGTTAATAGCATCAATTTTATGGTCAAAATAATCATTAATAGAGTTTCCAGCACCAGTAGCTATAAATACGGTGGCGCAGGCCAATAACGCATCAAAAGTGAAGTTTTCACTAATTAAAACCATCAGTAATACGGTTATAACTGCCATAAGGGCGTTTCCCGGCCTTAATATTTCCAGATAAGCATTCATTTAATACACCAACAACTAGAATACAATTAATCAAATATCTCCCCTACAACTACTAGACAATTGATCTAATCTCAAATTTTTTTATCCTCCAAAAAGATTATTAGTTTAGAATATTATCATTATCTTAAATTAGGTGATGATCCTTATTAATCCTAGAAGATTTCATCTAAAAAATTCATTTTAGAATTAAATCCAAATTCACTTATATGTAGAACGACTTTATAAATTCATGGAATCAAGTGACCTACTAGGACTATTATTTGTTTATGGTTATGTAGCCCTGTTACTAATCATCAGTGCTAAAGTTCTCCAAAATTATCCTCGTTTCAGTCGAAAATTTGTACACATCATGGTTGGTAATATACTCTTCATATTACCAGTATTTGCCACCAGAGAGGCTATCACCTTTCTTGCAGCAGCACCATTTATATTTTTAACTTTTATTATGAGTCCTTATTCCCCTATAAAGTTAAATCATCGAGTTTCAACTTCAGGACATGGTTTAGGACTGGTATATTATGCTATTTCCTGGACGGTGCTGGCTTTTTTATTTTTTCCTCAGCCCTGGATTATAGCGGTAGGAATTGCTGCCATGTCCTATGGAGATGGAATAGCCTCCTTAATGGGTGAAAGGTATGGTAAAAATAAATATAATATCTTTGGAGATACCAAAAGTCTGGAAGGTTCAATTTCCATGTTTTTAGTGTTGATATTCTCTTTGATCATAGTTTTCTTATTCTATAATCATCCTCTAAATCTTACTACTATAGTGATCATTTCTTTAGTGGCCACTATACTGGAAGGAGTCACCCCTAGAGGATTAGATAATTTAACTGCTTGTTTTGGAGCGGTGGGAGCCTATCTAATAATGGGGTTAATATAATAACTATTCTCGTTAATATAATTATTTCAAGATTAAGGTGTATGAATGCGATTTATAGTGATAGATGGATTGGATGGTGCAGGAAAAGACACCCATGCCCACTTAATCCAAAAGAGATGTGAAAAAAAAGGAACAGTTATACTCCGCAGCCACCCCTCTGATGACAACTATTATGGTATCCAGGCTAAGCATGCCCTTTTAGGTAGAGGAAAAATAAATAAATTAAAAGCATCCTTTTATTACGCATTAGACGTTATAAGATCTGTTCGTTTATATTATGGAAAAGCAGATACGGTTATATTTGTAAGATATCTTATGGGTGTGGCCTACCTCCCACTGCCCCTGGCTAAAATCTTCTATAAAATTTTCACCCTATTTCTACCTACCTCACCTTATATGTTTTTTTTAGATCTAGAAGAAGATGACGCGCTTCAACGCTTAAAAGAGAGAGATTTTGAGGAGATGTTTGAAAATAAAGAGGATTTAATAAAGGTTAGAAGAAAAGCTTTAGAACTAGCCCAAAAATGGCATATAATCAATACCTCTCCCAGTATTGAAGAGGTGCACCAGCAGATAGATTCTATTTTAAATGAGGAAATGGATTGATATTTATTATAGTAATTAATAAATTTTTATTCAAAAGAACTTAGCGTAGTAAAGTTCTTCCAATCTTTTGCTTTCTAATGTAAATTCTTCTACATTAATTTTTTTAGTTACCAAATCTTTTCTTAACTCCTCCTGCTCATTAATAAATTTCATATGTCTAATATACACTCCTTTAGAAAATTGAATATCAGATTCATTAAAACTATCAATTTGAAACCAAAATTTTCTATCCAACATGTTGGATAATAAGTTATTTTTTGCTTTAGATCTCTCTCTTGCAGCTTCATCTTCAATTTGAGTAATCAAAATTGAGGTAGGTTCTTCATTATTTACCGCAATAATTAACTTCTGGTCAAAATCTGTTTGTAGATAACTAAGCAACGCTAAAATAATAATAAAAAAAGTAATTCCGGCCAGTATACCCATCAATTTTCCCTTATGCAAAGAGGAAACCCTCCCCTAATTTAAAAATCTTTGAGCTTGTTCTTAATTAAACCCATTTTTGTATCTAGTAGAATATAAAATCTTAGTGATATAAACTATTAATATAATAAAATTAATAATAAATATGATAACATGCATAATTATAGGGGTAGTCTGGTTGAATTGCCCAAAAAAGGTAAGGCCTTGATAATTGCAGATATTCATGGTAATTTAACTGATTTTAATAAATTAATGGATATTTGGAAGGATTTTAAAAAAGAAGATAATCATCTGGTATTAATTGGTGATTTTATACATGCTATAGACCATGATAAAGATGAATCAATTGAATTATTAGAGACTGTTAAATCTAATTTTGAAAAAGATACCAACTTTCATGTCCTATTAGGAAACCATGAGTGGTCAGTTATCACTTCAGTTGCCATTTATAAGAACATGGAAGATTTAAACTCTACCTTTGAAATTTTATTAAAAGAGAAATTTCAGGATAAATGGCTAGATAAATTAAAAGAATATCAGGATTTCTTTAGAAAACTTCCCATAGCTGTTAAAACCGGGAATAAAGTATTCATTAGCCATGCGGGACCTGCAAAAGAAGTTAACAGTATTGAAGATGTTATCCATATAACAGATGTAAGTTATTTGAATAACCAGAAACTGCTAGGACTTTTATGGAACCGTTATGGGGATTATGATAATAATGACATCGATTCATTTTTAAAAAATGTTGGATGCCAGGCCATGATAGTGGGACATACCCCGGTAGATGGAGCTAAATTAATCGGAGAAAAACAGTTAATTCTATCTTCCAGCTTAAGCAGAGGTAATAAAGCCTATATAATACTTGATTTAGAAAAAAAAATAACTAATGCCCAAGAAATAATGAAATCAGTTAGATGTTTAAATTAATAATCTATAAATTTTTAATCTACTTCTTTATCTAAAAAAACCGTTTTATCGCTTGTTGATCTTGGTTTATAGAATGGTTCCAGATCTTGGAGTAATTCATCCATTGAGTTGTATCTTTCTTTTTTGTTTTTGCTTAAACATTTCATTACTATTTTATCAGCTAAAGCTGCATCTGGGTTTATTACCGAAGGAAAAACTGGCTGGGTATTTAATATAGAGTCATAAACTTTTGAAATTTCTCCTTTAAAGGGTAAATTTCCAGTTAATTGTTCATAGAATATAATTCCCAGCTGATAAATATCGGTTCTTCTATCTGCTTTTCCAAATTCACGAGATATTTGTTCTGGTGCAGCATAATGGGGAGTAACCCCGGAAACAGTAACTGATTCATCAAGATGTAATTTGCTCAGTCCCCAATCGGAAATTTTATAAATTCCATTACAGCTCATGATATTGGTGTTTTTTATATCTCCATGGATAATATTTTTACCATGAGCATATTTTAATCCCTGTGCCACTTCATAGATGACGGAAACTGATTCTTCCACGGTTTTTGGTCCATAACTTAATGAAGATTCGCAGTACTCCATTTCAAGGTAGGGTATAGGCAAGATCTTGTAGTCATATAACCTAACTATGTGGGGATGGATTAAATTCTCCCAGTTGGCCACTTCACTAACAAAAATCTTCTCCGACCTTTTATCAAAGCTTTTTGGTATCTTTATGGCAACATCCTGACCATCATTTCTTTGAGCCTTAAATACACGACCAAAACCACCTTCACCAATAAAGGAAGATTCTTGATAAATGGATTGAAGCTCGTAGGGTAATGATTTAAGAGAAAGTTTTTCTAGACGGTTGAATTCTTTACCTTCAATGATAATCTCCGAACCATATTTATGGTTAATCCAGAGATTAACAGCAAAAGGTAAAATTAAAAATAAACTTAAACCGGTAAAAATACCCATTATAGGAAAAGAGAATAAATTTCCCAGAAATGCGGTTAAACCTGTAAATAAAATAAGTATAAAAATGCTAAAATAGTTAAAATTAACCTTAATTCTTAAACGGGCGTATATGTTATAGAGAATTAAACTGGAGAAGAAAATTAATGGAATTCCCGTAATTAAAAGAGTATACCCCAAGTTAACGTCAAATAACTGATGGTTTGCTATATCAAAAAATATCATATTAGAGCTAATAAAGATAATAATTACTAAAATTATAAATATTGCATTTAAAGCCATTAGAGCATTATATTTCCAGTTTTTAATGATTTTAAATGGTTTTGATTTTTTATCTTTCTTATCTTTGTTTATTTTGAAAACTAAAGCACTTATAAGTAGTAAACTGTATCCAAAAAATCCCATAATATAATTTTGTAAATCAGCTAGGGTAGGTGAAAATAAGCCTGCTTCTTCATAAGTGCTGGGTGCTGGTCTACCTGCTAACCAGTTTACACTGTTAATTCCCAGTTTCCAGTTATCGCTCCTATAAATCCAAGCATTATTAAAGCTTCTTACCGAACCAAAAAATACTACTCTTCCCTGGCCATAATCTAAAGTAGTAAGCACAGGTAGAGGACCTGAAACTTCATTTGGATCTTTATTAAAATCCGGTTCGGAAAATCCGCTATCTGTTAGTGTTAATTGATCTCCCCATGAATTAGAACTAGATAAGGCCTGAATTTCTGAAGAACCTGGATCTTTAATATAAGATCCTTGCATGTAATTTAATTTGTCTAGATTAGTTGTTAGCGAGCTAGATTGAATATCAGAAATTATAACAAAGTCGTGCAATCCTATATAATTTTCAGAGTCTACTAAAGCTTCATTATAAGAAAAACTTAATCCAAAACTTTGGGCAAGTAGATTATAGGCATAATTTTCATTACCATCCTCCACCCCCCAATTATCACCTAATAAAAACAATCCCCCACCATCATTAACAAATTTTTTTATGGATTGAATTTCATCATCTGTGTAATTACGTGCAGGGGCCATTACAATTAAAACATCATGTTCTTGAAGATTCTGGTCAGTTATAGGAGACCCTGTCAATCGCGAAACTGAAAACCCATTTGATTCTAGTAGATTAGCAAAAATAGAAGAACCGGTCCCACCTAAATTGAATATAGTAAAAAAATTATAATAAGGGCCAGTCTCATCAAATACAACCGAGGGTTTTTCATTACTAGCATGTATTGGAGATAAGATTAAAAAGAAAACTAACACCATAATCAAGTATTTTAACTTTCTATTATAGATCTTAACTGAAATTTTAATCCCCCCAGATCCATAAATTTATTTAGTTAATTAAAAACTAACTAAATGAAAGGATATTGAAGCCAGTAGTGTATAAGCCAATTTACAATTAATTTAAGATTTAAAATATCATTTTATTAGTAAAAAATTAATTCTGATTACCACCAAATTGATCTTGGTTGAACACCCGGTGTGGTCATACTTTCTTTATCCATTTTTTCCTGCATTTTAAAGACTTCTTTCATAGCCTCCATATATCCATCAGCAAAACCTTTTTTATAGCCATCTTTGAAATCTTCTAAATTTTTTATTTCTTCTTCTCGACTCAAAATCTAACCCCCCCCGCCAAAAAAATCTTTATATTATATTATAATTTATATGATTTATAGTTAATCAAAGTATTACTTATATATCCATAATTATTTAAAAAAGACATTTTTATACTTTATATTATATAATACTTTGGGGGTTATTTAATGAATAAAAATCTAGAAGAAATCGTTACAGGAGTGCATCTGAGAAGATCTCATCCCGAAGTATTTAAAAGGATGTTGCAATTCGTCAACTTGTTGAAGAAGGACTTAGATGAAGATGAAATTGAAAAAAAGACTGGTGTAACTACAAGAACCTATGAACAATGTAAACAAAATTGGATCCGCAATTATCTAATGTTGGATCAATTTAAGGCGGATTCAGCTATTGATTATCGTAAAAAAGATCCAGTTATAGGTAAAAAAAATGCTCTGGTATTGCTGGTAAATTTTAAAGATAAAACAAATAACACTAAAAAGGAAGAATTTAGAGAACTTTTATTTGATGATAAAAAAAAGAGTATGAAAAATTATTTTATAGAAAATTCCGGAGGCAAGCTGGAAATTGATGGAGAAGTTTTAGGTTGGTTCGAAGCCAATAATAATTATTCGAGCTATGTGGATTCAGAAAATATGAATCAGGATACTTTAGGATGGCGAATGCCAAAAGCAACCGATTTAGTTAAAGAAATAGTTTTAGAGGCTCAAAATAGCAGCACCCTGGATTTTACAAAGTTTGATAATAAAAAAAATGGGTGTATAGATTTACTCATAGTGGTGTGTGCCGGTAAAGGATCTCATAGAACCATGAATTATAAGGATATATCTCCCCATAGAAATCAGTTAAAAGAGCCTATACAATTAGAAGATGGTCTTATAGTAGATAATTATATCATAAACAATGAAATCCCTTCTTTTGATCTGGGAGGATATTGTCATGAGATGGGCCATAGTTTAGGACTTCCAGATCTGTATCTACCAGACAGGTCATCCAATATAGTAGGAAAATGGTGTTTAATGGCCGGAGGAAACTATAATGATGATGGGAAAACCCCCGGACATTTGAGTGCCTGGTGCAAAATGCATTTAGGATGGCAGGAACCTATCAACATCAACAAGAGACCTAAAAAATATGAAATCACTGGTTTTAATAAGGGTAGTAAAATTTATAAATTAGTTATTCCCTCCTCAGAAGGTAAAGAATATTTCTTAGTTGAAAATCGTGCGAAAAAAGGCTTTGATGAACATATACCTGGTGAGGGTCTTTTAATCTGGCATGTTAATGAAGAAAATTATAAAGATATAAAGTTTCCCAATTTAGACCCTAAATCGCTTTTTATACGCTTAAACCAAGCAGATGGTAAAAATGAATTAGAAAAACGCATATTTATGGTAAAGGATTCTAATAAATTCAGACCAACAGAGGATGAGTTAAAAAAATTTTTAGAAGTTCAAGGAGATCATGGTGATGTTTTTCCTGGAGAAACTGAAAATCGTATATTTAATGATAAAACCAATCCTAATAGTCGATCATCTATTGGAAAAAAATCAGGGATCAGCATAACCTCCATCAGTGACCCCGGGAATGTGATGTATGCTGTGATGGGCATTGATACGCAAAAAGTTGATTAAATTTATTATGATTATTTCCTGCAGGATTATAATAAAGGATTTTCGAATGGTTATAAGAAAAAAAGTAAGAAAAATGCTTTAACATGAATTTAATTTTTACCGCATGAATTTTCGGGCAAAGATCACCACAAAAAGGGGCCAGGTGAAAGCGCCGATACCTGCCTGTATAATGGTTAAAAAGCCATAAAATCCCGTTCTAGGATCTATTACCACCCCATAAGCTGGGATAATAAGAGTGATAAAACTGAATTTTAATTTATTAATTAGGGAATCATATGAGCCAAACCCATCCAAATACCAGTAAATAAATGCAAATAAGAAAAATAGACCTATATATGCAAATAAAACTCGTAGGGGATATACCCCATAGCCAAAAATATATTGCACAATTAATTCTGGATAGCGTAAATAAAAATGTTTCTGTTTTCTTTTGGCCTCCATTTCATGATAAAAGTTGTAATCTGCTCTTTCCCTATCACCATATCTCTCCCAAATTATTTTTGCAGACCTATAGGCTCTTTCCTGTCCTTTAGAATTTTCAAATTTTGTATTAAAAAAATTTAAAGTCCCAACTACATTTAAAAGATCGAAATAAGTGTTTCCTTTAATATAAGCTTTATCAAACCAGGCATTACCCCCTATTTGTGCAGCATTGAAGGAAACATTGTGATTTAATTGGGCATTTTTAAAAGAAATACTTCCTCCTGTTTTAATATGATTAAAGGATAAATCTCCACCTATAATGGCATTCTGAAACCACATATAATATCCAATTTGACAATGATCGAAGAAAATATTTCCATTTATTTCAGCATTGAAAAAAGAAACACTGCCCTCAAACTGGGCCATTTCAAAAAAAAGGCTTCCTTCTATCTTGATTTTATCGGCCCATACATCTCCACCAATCCAGGCATTTTCAAATAATAGGTTATTTTTTATGAAAGAATCAGTTAATATTATGTCCTTTTCCGTTTCAAATTCCTGGAAGTTCGCATTTAAAAGATTAACTCCTTTAAAATTTAGATTATGGTTTTTTTTCCTCTCCTCTATTTTATCTTCTTTTAATTGGTTGATTATTTTGAATTCTTCACTGTTTTCATCAAGGGGTAAATTGATATGGAGAATACATAAATCATTTTCATTAAAAACCTCTTCCTCACATCCCCTATATTCACATTGCATATTCTTAATCCAATATTTTAAAATTATAGAAATGAATCATTATTATTCAGATTCTGTCACGAATTTTAGTTCTAATACCTTGGCAACCAGTATTGAATCATTATTTTTCAGTTTAACTTTATCTAAGCCTTTTATTTCTTCCCCATTAACCTTTGTTCCGTTTTTGGTATCAAGATCTTCAATATAAATTCCATCATCCAATTTAGTAATTTTGAAATGCTCTCTTCCTATGAAATTTAGTTTATCTATTACCAATAATCCTATAAAATCTGCTCTACCATAAACTCTTTCGTAATAATCTATAATTAATTGATTATCTCTGGGTAAAATTAGTTTTGCTAATTTTTTGCGGGGTTTTTTAAGTTGGGTGGTTTGTGAAAATCTTGACTTCTTGGAAATCTTCGGATATAAATAATCTATTGAAAATCCTAATATAAATGCTATAAAAATTGCAACTATTAGAATTATTAGCAGCAGAGAAAACCAGTTAAGTTCAATCCAACTTAGAAATTGAGTTTCAAAAATCAATGTTAAAAATAAAACAGACAATATAGAAAAGGTGATTATTATTAATATAATCCTTTTAATTGACATCGCCCTACCCCTAACTACCAGTAAATATCGCCATTAATTAAAAAAATAAGCATGGCTGATAATTTTATTATTAAATATTATTCTTTAGTTGTTTAGTATAATTAATTTTTTGCTTAAAAATTGAAATAATTTTTTTTTTGGATATATTCTTAACATTATTTAAAAGAATTTATGGTATCAATCAAATCTTTAAAACATTTTAGTTCAAATTTTTTGAAATCTTCTTGGGAATCATCTACATTTTCATTATAAGGATAGGTTAAATCCAAAGAACCCCTAACCATTTTTCTAAACTTACCGTCACTATTTAAAATTTTCTTAACTTCTTTATCATGAACCAAAGCCCCTCTGGGAATAATCACATTAGATTTAACTTCAGCAAGGTCCATTAACTCCAAATCTTCTTGGGTAATTAAATCAGCGATTTCTTTTCCCAGAGTAATAACATTCACCAGATTCAAATCATCAACTAATTCAAAAAATTTTTTCAAAAAAGGTGAAGCTAATTTGCCAGTTAAAACTGAAGCTTTTGTTTTGATTTTAGGTAATTCTCTAAGCATGCTTTGGTTATTTTTTTTCAATATGGCGAAGGGTAAATCTTTTTTAGAGTAATATAAGGGAAAACCAATTACTTTGAAAGAAAATTCTTCAGAAACCTTGTAGACTAATGATTGGAATTCTTCATAAGTTTGAGGGGTTATTCCATCCAATATTGGTTTTTTATTCAATATAAGTCCTTGATAGTTGAAATTAGCAAATCTTCTTAAGGCAAATGATTTTATACCCCAATCTTCTAGATTTACGCAGGTTTCAATTAGTTGCTCTCCATCATTTACTCCGGGAATAATTACAGCAGATGCATTGAGATCAATGTTTTCAGAGAAGATTTTAAAACCTTTAATGGATTGATCAGGACTGGTATCCCTCATCCATTTTCTTCTCATTTCTGGATTTGTGGAAAAAATTGAAAAACTCACCTCATCCACCCCTAATGAAATCAATTTTTCAGGCATTTTATGATTTTTTATAGGTTTTCCACTAGTATATCCCAAATGTAATGAAAATGGAAGTTCTTTTAATTTAGAAACAAGCTTGTAGAGCTCGGGATAGTTAAATATATCCGCTCCCCCGATTACCAGTATCTGAAGATCTTTAGGATTTAAGGTACTCCAATTAATTTTTGAAAATTTTTGCACCAGGTCTTCTAAAACGTTATAAAGAGGTTTATAATCACTGGATACTCTATCCATAATACTTTGACAATAAGAGCATCCTTTTGTATGGGGAGGGCAATTTACACAACCTATGGGTTTTAAATTATTAAAATCAACATTTTTATAAAAACAGAACTTGCAAAAACCCCCACAATCTATACCACTTCTTCCGCTAACATCGGTAGAAATCTGCATGACCATAACCATTTATTTCTCTTTTACAATAATATAAAATTTGCCAAAATAATAAAGGCCTTATGGAATTTAGTTTATTAAATAAAAAATATATGATGTTTTTAATTAAAGATTAGCCTTATAAAACTATAAAAAAAAAGTTTTAATGGTGAAGAATTGATTATTTTTTCTATAATAGAGATTTATATTAAGATAAACAGATATTAATAATCAAAATTGATATTTGGGGTAAAATATTGATAATAACCACTTTAATTGATGATAAAAAATTGGAAAATTCTAATTTAATTAATGAGCATGGTCTTTCTCTCCACATCCAAAAAGAGAAACAAAATATACTTTTTGATACCGGAGCAAGTGGTTACTTCGCTGAAAACGCCAAAGAACTAGGTATTGATCTCAATGAAGTTGACACAGTAATAATATCCCACGGACACTATGACCATGGGGGTGGCTTGGAAACTTTTTTTAAGGAAAATAAACATGCCCCAGTCTATACAAAAAAGATAGGTAATTATTACCGTGTTTATGATAATGGAACCAAGAAGAATATTACCTGGGATAAAACGGTTTTAGAAAAAAACTCCCAGCAGATAAGATATCTGACCCAGGACCTGGAAATATTGGAGAATGTGCATCTACTAAGCTCCATTAAAAAAATCTATCCCCAACCCCCAGACAATAAATTTCTATACCAGGAAAAAAACAGGCAATTAATAAGGGATGATTTTCTCCACGAGCTTTTGATGGTCATCGAGGAAAAGGACGGAATAACTATTTTTAGTGGATGTTCCCATCAAGGCATATTAAATATGATAGAAACAGCCCGGAATAAATTTAGAGGAAAACCTATAAAAGCAGTTTTAGGTGGTTTTCATATTATAGAATCGGCCTTCAATAATAGGGAGGAGTGCATCTTTGAAGTAAAAGAAATTGCTGATAAAATACTGAAATATCCTCTAGGGAAAGTTTACACGGGACATTGTACTGAAATAAAACCTTATCTGCTTTTAAAAGAAGTGATGGGTAGTAAGCTTGAATATCTTTCTACGGGAATGGTTATTAAATTATAAAAAATATTTTTTAGGGGGAATTCAAAGCATTAAAAATTGCAGATTGTTAAGCAATTAAAAGGTATCTAATTAATTTTTTTAAATTGCCTGGTGAAAAAATTTATTCATTTTAAAATTAAAGAATTGACTAATGAAAGCCGGAACTTTCTATCAACGGACAAGTTTAGTAATTATTTTATTAATTCTTTTAATATCTCTATCCTGGAGTAATGCCCATCAGCCTCGTTTAGCCCGTGAGGACAGTTCCCTGGAAAATCCCATACTAGTGGATAATCCTGAAATTTCCCAGGCTTTTTATGGTGAACTTAAGGGAAGCCCGGCTTATTATAAAATAACTAGTAATGAAGAATTTCGATTATATGTGAATTTACTGGTGCCCGATACTCCCGGATCAGGAGAGAAACTGGTATCGGCTGAGATATTAGATGAAAATTTAAATGTCATAGTCCTCTTGGATGGGATAAATTATGATTGGAAACCATTTTTTGAACCTTTTGGAGGAGATAATTACTTGCAAGGCCCTGAATATAATCAGACTGTAGAGCCAGGTACCTATTATATTCGGGTATTCAATAATGAAAATCAGGGTTTTTATTCACTGGCAGTGGGAGATATAGAAACCTTTCCCTTGGATGAAGCATTAAATGCCTTGATATTGTTACCTATACTGAAAGCTGGCTTCTTCCAGGTGCCTGTAGTAGAAGTCTTTCCCCAGTTTGTAGGTATTATTCTAGCCCTGGGAGTGTATCTAGCTATCTATGGTCTACTCTTAAAGGCCCGTAAATTTGAAGAAAACTTGAAACTTGCTATTAAAGTATTTGAAAGTTTAAATCCGGTAATGTGGCTTGGAATTCTTATTACTACTTTTTTTTGGATATTTAGTTATTTAAATAATCCATTAAATATTTTAGGAGGTATTGCAACTCTTTTACTGCTTTTAATAATTATTATTCACTGGAGTCTGAATTCTGATTTAAAAGATGGTTTTAAAAAATCGTTGCCCCATTTAAAAAGTACCATACTTATGTTGTTATGGTGGTTATTCGTATTTTTAAGGGTGGTTTTAATTTAGAGAAAATAAATTCTAAAAAAAGAAAGTAAACACATTAGCTACCACCTAAAATATTTATCTTAAATTCATTAAAAACATTTATCCATCTATTTTATGCAATCTATATTCCTATTTTATTTAAAATAAATTAATTTTAATCTTATTTAATGGTTTAAAAATCAATTAAGCAAAAAAATAAGTATAAACGAAACATTTAATATTATATAAAGCCAATTAAAAAACTAAATAATGCATAGTTAGACCATAATGCTTATAATGTTTTATTAACGAATTAACTTTGTTAATTAATTATGGGGTTTGAAATATTGATTTAGGGAGTAAATTTTATCTTATCTCATCATCTAAATATATGAAAAAGCATTTATTTGTACTCTCCATCAAAAAGAATATAAGTTTACTTAAATTTGGATTATCTAGTAAAAGATTATGATCATGACATTAATTTTTTAGATAACATCATATTTTTTTAAAGAAATTTGGGTGTTTCAATTGGATAAAATAAAAATTGCAATAATCGGTGTGGGTAATTGTGCCAGTTCCCTCATCCAAGGAATACATTACTATCAGAATAAAGGATCAGAGGATGCTATTGGATTAATGCACTGGGAAATAGGCGGATATCTACCCAGTGACATAGAAGTAGTAGCTGCCTTTGATATAGATAAACGTAAAGTAGGTAAAGATGTTAATGAAGCCATTTTTTCCCAACCTAATTGTACCACGGTCTTCTCCAAGGATCTACCCCTTAGTGGGGTTAAAGTATCTATGGGACACCTCATGGATGGCGTGGCCAGTCACATGGAAAAATATGAAGATGATTATACTTTTTTAATTGCAGAGGAAGAACCAGTGGACGTAGTGGAAACCTTGAAAAAGAGTGGGGCTGAAATCGTTTTAAGTTACCTTCCTGTAGGATCAGAAGAAGCAACCCGTTTCTATGCCCAGTGTTGTTTGGATGCAGAAGTGGCCTTTATAAATAATATACCAGTTTTTATAGCCAGTGACCCTGATTGGGCAGCTAAGTTTCATGAAAAAGGTATTCCCATTGTAGGAGATGATATTAAAGCCCAAATTGGAGCCACTATTACCCATCGTACCTTGGCCAGTTTATTTAGAGAAAGAGGAGTTAAATTAGATCGTACTTATCAACTTAATACTGGAGGAAATACTGATTTTCTTAATATGCTCAACCGTGATCGTTTAGATTCTAAAAAGGAGTCTAAAACAGAAGCGGTGCAGTCAGTTTTAGGAAAGAGAATGAAACCACATAATATTCATATAGGTCCCAGTGACTATGTGCCCTGGCAGAAAGATAATAAAGTCTGTTTCTTGCGCATGGAAGGTAGAACCTTTGGGGATATTCCTATGGAAATAGAATTGAGATTGAGCGTGGAAGATTCTCCTAACTCTGCCGGATGCGTAATAGATGCTATCAGGTGTTGTAAATTAGCCTTAAATAGAGGAATAGGTGGAGCTTTAACCTCCATATCTTCTTATACTATGAAACATCCGCCACAACAATTCAATGATGATAAAGCTGCTGAAAAAGTGAATGAATTCATCCAAGGCAATCTGGAAAGATAATTAATTAAAAAAGCATTACAACCTTGCCTGATGAATTTCTTTTTTAAAAAAAATAATATTAGATAAAGATCCCGACAAAAAAAATTATTTAATTTATTTCTATACATTCTTCTGGACAAACATCCATACATACTTCACATTCATTACATTCTTCTGGATGCTGTATCTTAATTTGATCTCCATCTAGGACTAGAATTTCCATAGGGCAGACATCTACACATTCACCACATTCTGGTGCTTCACAATTTTCATGATCTACAATTACTTTAGCCATTCTAATCTCCCTTCTAATTTTTTTAGTTAAGTACTTGACAATAATTAAATGAATATATTAAGTACAATTTTTAATTATATGAATATAACGATTTCAAAGTTTTTTAAAATCTTAAGGGTAATCCTTTTAAAATCATGGCTGATTTAAATTAGAAAAAATAAATTAAAATTTTTTTATAATCTTTAAATAAAGATTAGCAATCCTTTATATTTCGAATAAAGTTTAATTATTCACCTATAATTTAAATAGAGATACTATATAATTTGAATAAATAGTAATTTATCCCCTATAATTATAATATTAGTGATTATATGCGGTCAGAGATTATAAAAAATAATTTGGTTCTAGCAGTGCCCGCAGTCCTAGCGTTTATTATGGCCCTAATCCCCACCTTAACAAATCAGTGGCCATTTAGTTGGGATATATTTTATCATCTTCACCTGGCCCAAGTTTATACTAGCCAAGGACTAGTGTTTATCAACCCTTTGCTTAATCCTCTTAATGATAATGTTATAAATTATCCTCCTCTTTTTCATCTTTTATTAGCAGGGGGAGGTATGCTATTCAATTTAAACAATTTTCAAGTAGCCAGAGCATTACAACCATTAGTAGCCAGTTTTATTATTTTATCCACTTCTCTAACCGCCTTTAAGTTTTATGGGAAGTTTACCGGTGTGCTGGCAGGAATAATTATATTTTCCAGTGTATTGATCAGTCGCATTATATTACCTTTACCAGAAAATTTGGCTTTAATATTTTTACCCCTTAGTATTTATTTCTATTATCACTCCTTCCAGTATAAGAATTATAAATTCGCTATTTTAGCTGGTCTGATTATGGGATTGATGGCTCTTATCCATCAGGCCGCCACCTTTTGTTTGCTAGTGGCGGTAAGTTCCATCACTTTGGTTTTGCTTATAAAAAATATGTTTAACCCGGCAAGATTTATTAATCTAAAAGGATCCCTACTGAATTACTTGTTTTATATGATCAGTGGCGTGATATTAGCGGCATGGTGGTGGATTCCTGCCATCTATTTTACTCTAAGTACTGCCCAAGGAGGGGTGAGCACTGCTCTTTCTAGTGCAGTACCTATGAATATTATAAATTATCCCGGCGCATTTGGATATTTGCTACTATTTTTATCCATTATAGGAGGATATGGTGCTTTGATTAAGTTACGATTAAAGGATATCTTCATAATCACCTGGATCCTTTCCATGCTCTTTTTATCTCAAAGTTATCTAGTAGGGGTTAATGTGATCTCATATAGGGTTTTAGTTTACATATTAATTCCTATTTCAATAATAGCAGCTTATGGTTTAAAAAACATCATTTTTTGGTTCAAATCTCAAGATAAGCTTTATTCAAAAATAGGTTATTTGATTTTAGTCCTTATAGTAATTTTTTCCATATTTCAAGGATATTCAACCTTTTCAAGTACAAAAGTAACCGAATTTGGAGCTGAAACACCTATAAAAACTGTAGATATAGCCCCTCCTTCTAGGGGAGAAATAGAATTAGGGAATTGGATGCAGCAAAATGTTAATGAAAACCAAGTTGCTACCTTTTCTAATTATTATACCTCAATTTTTATTTTATCTTACACCCCTATCCCAGTATCTAATCTTTTACATAGACAGCATAGTGGAATACTAAATGAGTCCGATCTAATTACAAATCAAATAGATATAGTGGTATATGATAAAAAATTGAACTTCACGGCGTCCCCTGATTCTTTTTGGAATGTGAATAATCAATTCTTATTTTATAATTCGGAAAAAATTAATATTGCTAATTTAGATTATAATTACTGGGAAAAAATATATGAAAATCAGGAGTTTGTAGTTTATCAGGTTTTAGTTTAGAGAAATTTATATTTCAGGCAACTATATTATTTTAAAACTAGAATTAGATAATTATAAGTTATATAGCTTAAAAAATTATATTATCACTACTTAAAATATAAAAATTATGATTTAAAAATAGTTTTTAAATTATTCTAAGTGATTGGATATAAATGCTTAGTTAAAGGTTATTTAGTTAAATCGGAATATATTTTAATCAATTTTTATTACTCAATATTTTACTTTTTTATTTAAACTGGAAATGTAGGTAACTACTTAAAAGCATCTTTTGAGAAGTATTTAAGGTAGTAGTTACTAAGTATATAGAGATATTATAACCTTCCAAAAATTGTTTACATATATTTTCGTGAGGGTCAATATGAAAAAAATAAAAATCGTAGAGACTGCACTTCGAGACGCACACCAATCACTTCTGGCCACCAGGATGAGAACCCGAGATATGCTTCCTATTGTAGAAGAAATGGATAAGATAGGGTTTCATGCTCTGGAAAGTTGGGGTGGTGCGACTTTTGATACATGTATAAGATATCTAAACGAAGATCCGTGGGAAAGACTACGTAGTCTTAAGGAACACGCGAAAAAAACACCCCTCCAAATGCTTCTCCGGGGACAAAACCTGGTAGGTTACAAGCATTATCCTGACGATATAGTTAAAAAATTCGTGGAAAAATCTTATGAAAATGGTATAGATATTTTTAGAATTTTTGATGCGTTGAATGATGTACGTAATATGCAATATTCTATCAAAATTGCAAAAGACCAAGGAGCACATGTTCAGGGAGTATTAAGTTATACTACCAGTCCCTATCATACTCTAGAAAGCTATGTGGAATTTGCCCATGAATTAGAAGCACTTGATTGTGATTCTATAGCCATTAAAGATATGGCGGGTTTAATCACCCCCACTGATACTTATCAATTAGTAAAGAAATTGAAAGAAGAAACCGATTTAATGGTAAACCTACATTGTCACTGTACCAGTGGAATGACTCCTATGAGTTATTATGCAGCTTGTCAGGCCGGAGTCGACATTCTAGATACAGCTATTTCTCCCTTAGCCTGGGGTGCCTCACAGCCCCCTACAGAAAGTATAGTAGCTGCTTTAAAGGACACTCCCTATGATACTGGTATAGATCTGGTGAGCTTAACTGAAATTAAAAAGTATTTTGAGGATATAAGAAAGAAATATAGTAGTTTGCTGGATCCTATAGCTGAAAAAATAGATACTGATGTATTAATTTATCAAATACCTGGTGGGATGTTATCTAATCTAGTATCCCAATTAAAAGAGCAAAATGCTCTGGACCGCTATGAGGATGTTTTAAAAGAAATGCCGAAGGTACGTAAAGAAATGGGTTACCCTCCTTTGGTAACACCCAGCAGTCAAATTGTAGGTATTCAGGCCGTAATGAATGTTTTAGGCGAAGAAAGATATAAAATGGTTTCTAATGAAGTAAAAGAATATTTCAAAGGATATTATGGTAAGCCACCTGCACCGGTGGACAAGCAAATAGCTGAAAAAATTATTGGTGATGAGAAACCTATAGATAGCCGACCAGCAGATATTCTAGAACCTCAATTTGAAAGATATAAGGAAGAAGGAGAAGAAGCCGGTCTTATATCTAAAGAAGAAGATGTTCTTACCTTAGCCCTTTATCCGGCTGTAGCTCCTAAATTTTTAAAAGGAGAGGGTGAAGAAGAGACTATTGAGCCGCCGCAAGATACCAATGAACAGGCATCTCCAGGTGAAATACCATCCGAATACAGTGTAGAGGTAGATGGTGATCTATTCAATGTGAAAATTGTTCCCACAGGATACATGGCTATTGAAGAAGCATCTGAATCTTCTGCTAACTCAGGACCAATGGAGGGTGGTGTATCTTCCACTATGCAGGGCATGATTCTTAAATTAAAAGTCAACCCTGGGGACAAGGTTAACGAAGGGGATGTAGTGGCAGTTATTGAAGCTATGAAAATGGAGAATGATATTTATGCCACTCATGGTGGAAAGGTAGATAAAATATTAACTGCTGAAGGTGAAACCGTTAACGCTGGAGATACCTTGATGGTTATAAACTAATGGGATTCGCCTAAAAATAAAACAATCTTAGAAGGGTATAAAAAAAAAACTCCCTTCACTATTTTTATTTAAAAGTTATATTAGTTCTGCAAATAAATAATTGCATGCTACTTTTATCATTTCAAATTGAACATTAGCCCACTCTAAAGTACAACCCAAATCCCTTTCTACTTCAAGGGTTAAGGTATTGATACCTAATTCACGAGCACCAAAACTTATCATGCCTAAGTGAGGACTTCCCTGTTCCACTGCACTTCCTACTTGTGAATTAATATAATTAGCCCATTGAAGGTCCTCTTTTGATGTTGAAGTATAGATTAAACCATGAGAATAATCTGTTAAATCTCCACCAGAATGCACATCTAAAATATATGATACTCCATTATCTTGGGCATATTGCAAAATTAACCAGCCCGGTGTTCCAGGGATATTAGCATTCCTATTGGGGTCTTGTCCTTTCCAGTTTCTACTATTTATAGAAGTACTGTAAGGAATGGCAAAGGGTATTGCATATATTGTTCCTTGGAAATTCAGATCTTTGATATATTCCAAATATTTCATGAGAGATATGTTCGATTCTGCTTCGTTTCCATGAATTCCAGCCAATATTAACAGTTTTTCACCATCTCCGTCGCCAAATTCAAGTATTGGTGTACCTATCATGGCATATTCGAATATTACTTCGGATAAAGAGGTAAGAGGGATATATTCATTAATCTCTGGATTTTTGGTAACATCTCCACCAGTACCCAGTATTAAAAGTTCAATTTTATAATCGCTTACTATCGGTACTGGAGGAATATCTGGTAATTTTTCTCCGGTCCAGGGAGACACATTAGCAAAATTGGGTAATCTATGATGTGTAAAATAAAAAGCATTTATTCTAGAATAAAGATGAATTAACGACTCATAACCTAAAACACCACGACTAGAACTAAAATAAGAAGGAGCCTGACCACTACCTGCAATCCGATCATTAATCCCCTGCGCCAACTGCAAATATTCAACCCTTTGAATATTACCCCGATCAACTTGATCAAAACTAGAAATAGGCCCCATCACACTATACTGGACTATAGGGCCAAATTGAGATTCATGCAGATTAAGAGTAGTAGTGCTCAACATATATAAAAAATCAGCCATTTCCACTTGACGATTATTGATAGTTACAAAATTAGGCAACCTTCCACGATTTTCAATAAAATTCCTCACCCTAACTGAAGCATCTTGCACATGAGCTACAGAATAGGAATTACTGGTAGGGCTAAGTATAGGATTATTGGTTTGTAGCTGCTTATTTGCATAAGATTCAGGTTCTTCTTTTGTATTTTCAATATTTCCCCTAGTTATAAGATCATCAGTTTCTTCTTCTATAGTTATAATATCATCATTTACTTCTGCAGAATAGATCCCATTTATATTCATTATGCTAATTAAGCATAATATAACCATAAGACTTAGAATTAATTTTTTAGTAATTTATGCCCCCTCCACCATTTAATTATATATAAAGGACATTTCTATCATTACATTATTTATTTTCTATGATATATAATTTATATATTCAATCTAATACAATTCTAGACCCTTTATTTTAACTTTAGCTGATAAATTGGTGGAATTAGAAAGATTTATAGATTAGTCATAAGCAATTATAGTTTTTAGCCTAGATTGTTACCATATTTTTTCCTAATATTATAATTGAGATCCGTTAAAGTTTTATTTTTTTTAAATTTTGAAAAAATTTTATTTCGATAAATCAATATTAGCAGCTTCAAAAGCTCTTTTTCTTCTCATACAAGATTCACAACTTCCACAATGATATTTTTCCCCCATATAACAGGAGTAAGTCATTTGCAGGGGAGCTCCAATTTTTTCACCTAAAAGTACTATATCTGTTTTGGATAAGTCTATCAGTGGAGCTTCTATTTGCACCCCCTCCCATGTGCCTATTTTTAAGGTTTGATTGAAAGCCTCTAAAAATTCACGAGAATTATCAGGAAAAGTGGAGGCTTCTTCTAAATCCCATCCCACAATTATTTTTGTGGCATTTTCTGCCTCAGCAAAAGCAGTTGCAATAGCAGTAAATACCACATTTCTCCCGGGAACCCATACTTTACGGGCGCTTCGATCACCTAATACTTTATCATCAAGATGCTTCTTTTTGGGCTGAGGGATCTGTTGATCCTTATCAGTCAGGGCTGATTTTCCTAACTCACCTAACCATTTTAAATTTAGAATAGAATGATCTATTTTTAATTCTCGAGATATGTATCTGGATGCTTCTATCTCTCTTTTAGCACTTCTCTGCCCATAATCAAAGGTCAGTGCATGAATTTCATATTGATCTTTAAAGTAGGTGGTGGCTACCGTGGAATCCAGGCCACCGGAAAGTACAGCTATTGCTTTCTCTTTAGAAGGTAACATTTAAAACTCCTTAATACACGGTTGTAAAATAAGATACTAATTTTTAGGATATAAGAATTTAAGACCTATCTTGATTTTTAAGATAATTTTTAAGAGCTTGGTCAGCCATTTTAATAATATCCTTTAAAGGTATGCCGGTTTGCTGCGATACACGTCTTGCATCTTCATATTCTACCCGGGAAGTTATGATTCGTGAACCAAGCATGCCTAATTTAAATTTCAATTTTTGTAAACCTTTGATATTTACCTCCAGGGTTATGATCTTGCGTTTAAGTATGCTTCGATGCACTAAGGGAAAATTTCTAACACCTAAAGTTCCAGTTTCTTTGAATAAGGTTCTGGTAACATTTTCCGCGTCTTTAGATTTACATATGACTCTTAAAAGTTGACCCGGTCTATTTTTTTTCATTATGGTGGGAATTAAAGTTACATCCAATGCTCCCTCTTCCATTAAGATTTCAAATATATGGCCTAACACTTCACCACTTAGATGATCCACATTAGTCTCTAATAATGATATTTTATCCTCTTTAAGGGCATTCTGCCCTTTTATTATACGCAATATATTAGGAAAGCCTAAATCCATGCTTCCTGACCCATAACCCACTTTTGATGAAATTAGCATTGGTTGAAAAGGTTTGAATTCATCTTTCATGGTCATTAAAATAGCAGCCCCGGTAGGGGTGGTTAATTCTTTCTCAACCGGACCACCAAAAGTAAGGGCACCTTTTAGAATATTTAAAGTAGCGGGAGCAGGTACAGGCATTCTACCATGAGATGCTCTGATAGTGCCCCCACCTAAAGCTACTGGCAAGGCATAAATCTTTTCTTGATTCAGGCCTAATTGATGATAAGCAAAACTGGCCCCAATTACATCAGCAACTGCATCGGCAGCACCTACTTCATGAAAATGTATTTTGTTTAGAGAAATTCCATGTACTTTTGCTTCACTCCAAGCTAGGGTATGGAATACTCTACGTGCAAATTCCAACATTTCTGGTTCTAGCAGATCATGTTGGAGTTCATTTAGTTTATTCTGGAATTTTTTATAAGAAATAGAATAGTTTATTTCACTTTTTACCTCTACTAAGGTGGCTTTAATTCCTGATGAATTAACCTTGGAAATATTGATGTTTGCACCACCATAAAACGAAGAAGAATGCTCCATCAATTCCTGGGTCTCATTAATATGAGCTCCTAAATCAATAAGTGCTCCTACTACCATATTTCCTGATATTCCTGCATTTTGAGGATCAATTATTAATACCATGCTCAAACCTTAAAATTGAATTAAAACTTATTAAATATGAATATAATTGTAATTAACTTGTAAATTACGTATTTTAATATTTAGGTTAGAAAAAAAAGGAAATTTTTATTCAGAATCGCCCTTGTTAACTATTATGCGGCGGATAGGGATTTCGA
>PWMT01000087.1 GCA_003558085.1 Methanobacteriaceae archaeon | reverse complement strand
GAAATTACCACAATGTCACTGGATCCCGCACCAATATCTATAATCATAGTTCCGGTGGCTTCTGCAATGGGTAAACCAGCACCTATGGCTGCTGAAAGACCTTCGCTAATTACTAAAACATATCTAGCTCCTGCTTTTCTACCAATCTCTTCTACAGCATTTTTTTCTACTTCCGAGGCATCTCCAGGAATTCCAATTACAATACGATCAATACTAGAGGGGTCATCGCCAGAACCCATCTCCATAGCATAGATTAATAATGCTTCAGCTTGAGCAACGCTTTCGATAACTCCCTTTCTTAAAGGTCTTACTGCTACTATATCTTCTGGTGTTCTTCCCAGCATGGCTTTAGCTTCTTGGCCTACAGCCAATACATAAGAAGGGTCTTCTTTTTTAACTGCTACTACAGAAGGAATTTTATATATATCAAATTTATCTCCAGATGGTTTAGCTACCACACTGTTTAAAGTACCTAAATCAATTCCTAAAGTGTTACCCAGCGGTTTTTTCTTATTTGTTTCATTTTTTTCCTTATTTTTTCCTAATGAGAACATATTATACTTCCTCCACGATTTCTTTAAATTCTACTACGAAAACTTGGTTAGAATCAGCCACTTTTTGTATTGCTTCGATATATTTTCTCTCACTGGATATGAGGATAGTAGATAAAACTACATCTGTAAATTTAAATAAAGGATCCACCAGATCACGTAAAAATTCTGGTAGACGGGTAGTAATTGATACATCGCTTTCTATAAATCCAGTTGTTTTATCTTCCAAGAGATATGAAAATTTAATATTTTCTTTTTCAGCATCCCCTACAAATTTTTTCATGGCTTTATCTGGTGCAACCAATAATATTAAATCTGGCTCATTTTTAACATAATAAGGAGCTATTTTAAGGTAGGCACCACCATTATCTTTACAAATTAAGCTCAAATCCCTTATAATATTGTTATCACCATATAACATGATAAAATCAAATTTTTTTCTAACGAATGATTCTTTAAAGTTCACATGTTCTCTAAAGAGTATTTTTACTCTATCTTTGGCTGAAATAGCTGCATAGGCTACATTATTAACCATTTCTTCATTACCGGCAATCACACACCATATTTGATCCGAATTTTGTGCGGTCGAAACTTTTGCAGCCTTCCTTAGAACTTTAATTTTACTTTCTATCATGAATACCTCCAGAGGGAGATGGTAATAAAATATTATTTAGATTTTTATCTAAATTCGATTATTATTAAAAACATGATCAAATATCATCTTTATTTAATAGTAGTATTATTTTTTCTCTCAAGCACAGTTCAGAAAAGATGAATTTTATGTTCAGGGTTATTATACTTTCTGTAATTATATATAGTTATACACTGTAAAAGTCAAAATTGATTTCATTTAATATATTATCATTGAAAATCCCAATAATAATGAAGATGATAATATTATTTTTAATCAATTTTTTCTAGAGAATTGAATGGTTCATTATAGTGATCCTATTTTATTATCAAATCCATCCAAGAATCTTGCTTTTATATAAGTATGAGAAGTTAGCATATATATAATTTAAAAAACAGATTTACTATTCAATATTTATCTAAGATAGAGACAGTAAATAAGAATATATCATCTCATTGATTAGCATATTAGTTTAGATTCTAATTATGGTTTCAGAGCCTAATTACAATCCCCCCTGATCAATAGTTATCTAATCATAGAGAAGAACGAAATTAAATTTATTTACAAAATAAATAAGATTGGTTAAATTTTTAATAAATACCTAATCAGATCGAGGGATTTCATCACGTATTTTTATTAAATTTTAGAGTATTTTTAAATTCAAAGGGAGGTTAGAGGTGGGCATGTTTGTTAAAGGAACCTTTAAAAAAGTTAGTATACTTTTTACTTTAGCACTTTTTCCTATCTTTTTAGGTTATTCACTGATAACATTCCTATTATTCTCCTTTATAACGTTTCTTATGCAGTTTTTCAGAGATCCTCATAGGAAAGTGCCTTTTGATAAAGGGATAGTTGTTGCTCCGGCAGATGGTAGAATTTTAAAGGGTAAAATTGATCAAATTGAAATTGTAAACTCAGATTATCCTTTAATGGAACATTTACTTCAAAAAAATCAGAAAGGAATACTTATTAGTACCTTCATGTCCCCATTTGATGTTCATGTAAATCGTGCCCCTGTCTCGGGTAAAGTGATTAAAACCAAATATTGCCCTGGAAAATTCAAGTTTGCATTTGGAGAAATTAAAACTGAAAATGAAAAAAATTTAATTGTAATTGATTCTACCTACGGTAAAATAGGCATAATTCAGATAGCTGGATTTTTAGCTCGTAGAATTGTGCAGTATGTGGCGTTAGGTGATGAAGTAGAAATTGGAAGTCGTTTGGGAATGATATGTTTTGGATCCAGGGTAGATTTAATTGTTCCCCGTGAAAGTTTTGAATTATTAGTTAACGTAGGTGAAAAACCTAAAGCAGGAGAAACTATATTGGCTCGATTTAAAGATTTAAAATCGTGATTTTTAAAGCTTTATTTGAATTCTATTAATTAAAATGTGGGCTTAATATATAATTTATGAAAACTTAATTCTCGTTGTTTATAATTTTTGGCTATTTTTTAGAAAATTTAATTTTTAGAAAGTTTTAATTCTCGTATATAGAAAATTTACTTAATATTTATATACTAAAATATTTTAACTTTAATCAAGAATTTTTTGGCATACCTAAAAATAAATTCAGGATCTTTTTTCCGGCTTATTCATATCTCAAAAACGATCTAAGTTGAACTCATGAATATAGTATTAATAATAACTTAAATTAGTAAAAACTAATACTAAGAGTTACAAGTAAGCATTTAAAGACCTTTAAATAATATTTTATTTAAACAAGTAGGGGGACTGTAAAGTTTATGGGTGTTGGAATTTCATCAATATTTAATTCGATAATTATCTTTCTATCCTCAAATAAATACAAAATATATCAAAAATATTGCTTTAATAGTTGTTCAACCCCCCTACAAGTTTACAACCTCCAAGAAGTATAGAGTTATAATATATTCATTGACAAATTAACTAGGAGCCAATAAAATTGAGTGTAGATAATAATGGAATGAAAAATTATTTTGCTTTTGCTGACTTTTTCTCACTTTTAAACGCTTCTTTTGGATTTTTAGCTATAATAATGGCTTTACAAGGGCAATTAATACTTTCTGCAAAATTCATGTTAATTTCAGTAATCTTTGATTCAGTTGATGGGTGGGTGGCACGTAAAACAAATAGGGTTGATAACTTAGGATTTGGTAAAAATATGGATTCATTATGTGATGCTATATCCTTTGGTGTTGCGCCGGGAATCTTTTTGTATTCAGCCACTTTAACATATGATATACGATACATTAATATATTAGTAAGTCTCTTAATAGTTACATGTGGTATAATGAGGCTTTCAAGGTTCAATGTCCTTTCTGAATCTAAAAGTCATGAAGATAATTTTGTGGGATTGCCTATACCTACAATTGCTGTGGTTTTGGCATCATTTTATCTTAGTAACTTCTTCAGGATGGATTTGGCAATCTTGATAATGACTTTAGTATCCTTACTAATGATCAGTACCATAGAATATCCTAAAATTAAAAGCATTAAAACTGCTTTATTAACGTTAATATTGATCGCAGGGGTTTTATTGCCACAAAAAATTCAAACAAATTTACTGAATATTCCTGCCAATGTTTTATTCAGTATAACTATTGTATTCATTGTTTTCATGCCTACTTCGGCCATATTAATGAATCTTAGAAGGGGTCCACATGTTAGATAAGTTAAATGGTAATGAAAAGGAAAATAAGAGCGAGAAAAATAAAAATTCTCCTCCAGATCTGAGAAAAAATGATGATAAAAAGTCATCTGATGTGGGAGGCAAAATTAAAGATCTGGTGGGTAAGATATCTACTAAAAAACCAAAAAATGAGAAAAAATCCCCTGATGCTAAAAGAAAAGCACGTCCAATGCCTAAACCTAGAATAAGGCCTAAAAGTGAAGATAAGGGCACCTTAAAACCAAAAGAACCTAAAAAGCCTAAAAAACCTAAAATATCTGGGCGGGGCTTGGGTGAAGGTTTTGGTAGAAAAATACCAGACGATGATCAGAAGACTATCATTGGAGCAGCAGTATTTGGTTTAATATTGATAATCTTAGTAGCATCCGGATATTATTTTCTAGTTTATGCTCCTTATCAAGAAACTTTACAGGAAGCAAGAACTATTAAATTAAATGAAGTTAATGCCTATTATAAAGGTCCTTTAGCAGCAGATCCTCAAAGACAACAATTAATAGCGGAAATTGAAGAGGGAGTTACACCAGAACAAATATTGGCGGTGGATGTTTTAGGACCAGCAACAGATAAATGGCGAACTTATCAAAATCAGCAAATCAATATTAATAGAGATGATTTTAATCGAGTTATGATAGTTTATGACACTGATGTTCCTGGTCCGCAGGGTGCTCATCAAACTAGAGCAGCATCTGAGAAATCTGTGATTATGAGAGTTGAGGATGCTCGTAGATTTGTTTCCCAGGCTGATGCTAGTTTACTGGCTAATATAGAGATTCAAACTCCAGATACAGTGGCAGTGCCTATTATCATATCAAGATTACAGGCTGCTGGAGGTTTAATTAGTGTAGGCAACATGGTAGATGTTTATTTAAGAGTTGAACCTGAAGCACAAGCTGAAACAGATGAAGAACGTATTCCAATAAATGAAGAAGGTCAAGAATCACCAGCACAAAGTCCTGCCATTGCAACTGATGAAACTCCTGCAATAAGTGGAGCAACTGTTCTTGCCATTTTGAGAGCTCGAGAGAGTGGTGCTATTGATGCACGATATGCAAGAAGTCAGAGCTTCACCGTAGATCAAATCAGTTCTCTAACTCAAAGGGAACAAACTGCGACGGCTAATGTAGAACAGCTTTTAAGAGCAGCTTCAGCTGGTGGGTTTGATGAAGCACAAACTAGAGCATTACTGCAGAATTATGGAATTAGATTATCTGATTTTGAAAGAACATCTAATCTCGGTGAACTAGATGCTCAATATTTGCTTTTATTGGAAGTACCTCGAGAAGATGTTTTATTATTGATACAAAATATGGATGAGATAATTTTAACTTTACCAACCCAGCAAGCTCCAACTTGGTTGATAAATGAATTAAGGACTATCTATGCCTAACAAGAAGCATAATATTCTTTAAAATATATAATCTATGCTATGTTCAACTAGAGAAAAATTAATCTTGTTGGGGATTCTTTTTTATCTTTTTTAGGTTAGTTTGTGTGCCCTACCATAACTTTATATTCTAAAATATAATAGTAAATATTACAGACTTAAAGAGATAAAAGCTATGAAAATTTCTACTTTTTTAATTTTAGCAGGATTGCTGATAATCTCCTTTTATCTTTTAATTGATGTCAGTTTCTATGCCTCTCAAGTAGTAATAGAAAATGATAGTAGCACTCCCACCCCTATGGTGGTAATGCCTTCTATTGATCTTACCCAAAGAGTGAATAATATATCAGTCTCTCAGGGGGTTTACCATGAGCCACAATCCATGGAACCAGGTAAAGGTACAGTGATATTATTTGGACATCGTACCTTTTATGGATCTCCTTTCCTCAGATTAGATCAAATTGATATAGGAGAAACATATTTTCTTGACTGGCCAGATATTGGTAGGGTTGAATATAAAGTTACTGATACCTTTGTGGTACCTGCTTCCTATCGAATATCACCGGATCAGGGTCAAAAACTATTTTTAATAACCTGTCATCCGTTAGGTTCTACCCGGGAACGTTTAATAGTAGAAACAGATTTGGTCAACATTCATTCCCTTAATACTACTACTGTCCATGATAATCCTCAGAGTTATAATGCATTACTCCTGATAGGAGGATTTTTAATGGGAGGATTAACTCTAACTTACCTTTATCCAGTTAAAGAAGATAAAAAAATTGTGCTTGCGGCTGTTATTGCCCTTACCCTGTTTTTATTCCTGAGCTATCTCTTCCCGGTTCATCCGGATTTTATTTTCTAAACTTTAACTGAATCAATAATCTTATTATTATTTAAAATTAAAGCTTAATCTAGTAGCGGAATCTTAATTTGGAATTTAATGTTACTAGGGGTGATAGAATGGATATAAATAACAAAAATGAGGTTAATGAAAAATATTTCAGTAATTTATCAGCCCGAGAGAGGGCTATATTTGAGGGAGGCATAAGCATGGGTGCTATTTTTCATCAATTTATAGGAACTCCAGTAAATTCAAAGAGTGCTGATTCGCTAGAAAATGCCATGGAAAAAAGTATTAAACTACAGCCTGGAATAAAAAAGGCCAAAGTAATTATTAATCGGAAATTTTTAGCGGGATTGGATAATGAATTTGAATATACTGGTTTGAATGGAGATATGTTAGATGTGCAAATTCACGCAGAATACCAAAAAGCCAGAGCAGTTATTAGAATGAAATATATAGAAGAGCTAAATTATCCTTTAATGTATGTGGAAAGTATATAAAATCTGGAAAGCATATCCCTAGCATTCTTAATTTTTTTTATTGTTTTTAAAATTATTATTAATGTTTAATTCATTAGAAAGGATTCATTAAACGATATATAAATTTATAATCATTTTAAATTAATCCTTTATTATTTTATAAATGCTAGGAAAAGTATTTGATAATTCTAAACCTTATTGATAGCCTATTATAATAATTAATTATTTAAATAAATAAAGCTAAACTAATTTTATTTGATATAAAAAAATATGAGATGAAGATTACATGATTAAGTTAGACCCTGATCTCTGTAAAGGATGTCAAATATGCACGGAATTCTGTCCTAACCAAGTTTATGAACAATCCAAAACTTTGGATAAGAAGGGAGTGCACATCCCCATACCTAAAAATGAGGATGAATGTTCTAAATGCAATTTATGCACTTTAATGTGCCCTGATCAAGCTATAAAGGTGATTGATGATGACTAAACAATATTTTATTCAAGGAAATGATGCTTGTGCTCATGGAGCCATAAAAGCAGGATGCAGATTTTTTGGAGGATATCCTATAACTCCTTCCACCGAAATAGCTGAAACTATGGCAGTTCTTCTTCCTAAGGAAGGCGGTGCATTTGTTCAAATGGAAGATGAAATCGGTGCTTTGGGTTCAGTTATTGGCGCTGTTTGGAGTGGAGTAAAAGGAATGACTGCTACCTCTGGGCCGGGGTTGTCTTTGATGCAGGAACATATTGGTTTTGCGGCGATGACTGAAACCCCACTAGTAATTGCCGATGTCCAGAGAGGGTCACCTTCTACAGGACAACCTACTATGGCCTCTCAAAGTGACATGATGCAGGCCCGTTGGGGTTCACATGGAGATTATGAAATAATTGCTCTATCACCATCTTCAGTTCAGGAATGCTTTGACTTTACAGTGCACGCATTTAATTTATCTGAAAAATATAGGGTGCCGGTACTGGTATTAAGTGATGAAATTGTGGGTCATATGCGTGAGAAAATTTCCATACCTGAAAAAATTGACGTATTATCTCGTAAAATGCCGGAAGAGGGTCCCGAAGAGTTTGTACCATTCCAGGCTGGAGAAAATGACACCCCACCTATGCCCCCCTTTGGCGAAGGATATCAAATACACGTCACAGGTCTTACCCATGACGATCAGGGATATCCAGATGCATCTAATCCTGATCAACATTCTAAACTAGTCCAAAGACTTTGTAACAAGATATTAAATAATAGAGAGGATATAACTCAAGTAAATCAAGAATTTTGCGACGATGCTGACATAATTCTAGTTTCTTATGGAGCTCCTTCACGATCAGTTAGCACTGCAGTTAAAACTGCACGAGAAGAAGGTCTTAAAATTGGTTACATTAAAATTGACACTCCCTGGCCCTTCCCGGAAAAAGAAATTCAAAAAGCTGCACAATCAGCCACTAAAATAATAGTAGTGGAAATGAATCTGGGGCAGATGTTTTATGAAGTACAACGAGTTGTTGCTGGAGAAGCAGAAGTTTATTTATTGCCCAAGATTGGTGGAGAAATCCACAAACCCGATGAAATTTTATCTAAAATAAAATCAGTATAATTTCTTATAAGAATTCAAATAATAATAGAGGAGACTAAAAAATGGAAGATGTTAATGAAAGTCCTTTCATTAAATATCTTAGAAAGGACAGACTTCCCCATATCTACTGCGCAGGCTGTGGTAACGGAACAGTTTTAAATACATTTTTTAAAGGCATGGAAATGGCAGAAAAAGATCTGAATAATATAAACATGATATCTGGTATCGGCTGTTCATCTCGAATACCAGGATATGTTAAATGTGACTCCCTACACACCACCCACGGAAGACCCATAGCCTTTGCCTTAGGACTTAAGATAGGTAACCCAGATAAAGATATAGTAGTATTTACTGGAGATGGTGATGCTGCAGCTATTGGAGGAAATCACCTTATTCATGCTGCCAGAAGAAACATTGATCTTACAGTCATTTGTATCAATAACAGCATATATGGGATGACTGGAGGACAAATTAGCCCTACCTCACCTCTGGGAAGTTTTGGCAGTACTGCACCTTATGGTGCTTTGGAAAAGCCTTTTGATTTAGTAGATTTAGTATCTGCTGCTGGAGCCACTTATGTGGCTAGATGGACAACGATACATCCTTTACAATTATCTAACGCCATTAAGAAAGCACTTAAAAATAAAGGTTTTTCCTTTATAGAAGCTGTTTCTCAGTGTCACACTTATTATGGCCGTAGAAATAGAATGAAATCCCCATTAGAAATGTTGCGCTGGATGAAAGAGAACACCATCAACAAAACAAAGGCTGATAAGATGGAACCAGAGGAAATAAATGGAAAATTAATTGTGGGTGAATTTGTAAATAAGATTCAAGAAGAATTTTCAGAAACTCTCTACAACCTCATTGAAGAAAAAAGCGGCAATAGGAAAAAAGCTATTAAATCGGCCTATCAGGGGGAATAAGATGAGAAAAGAAGTTAGAATAGCAGGATTTGGCGGTCAGGGTATTATACTGGCCGGTATAGTTATCGGGAAAGCAGCTGCCTTATATGATGATATCTATGCAGTGCAAACTCAGTCTTACGGACCTGAAGCTAGAGGAGGTGCTTCCCGGACAGAAATAGTTATAAGTGATAAGGAAATTGATTACCCTAAAGTGCAAAGGCCAGATATACTTATTGCGATGTCTCATCCAGCTCTAATGGCATATTTAGATGATTTAAAAGATGAAGGGACCTTAATTGTTGACCCGGATATGATAATCGAAGATGAAATTAAGTCTTTTATAGAAGAACATCGCATCAAATACTTTACTGCTCCGGTTACCCGCACTGCAGAAGAAGAAATTGGACTAAAAATAGTGGCTAACATTGTCATGATCGGTGCTATTACCCGGGCTACAGATATTATATCAGAGAATGCAGCTAGAAATGCCATTAAAGATAGCGTGCCCCCAGGTACTGAGGATAAAAATCTAGCTGCTTTTGAAGCCGGTGCAGCTCTAATTGATTAAAAATAATTTTTTGTTACAAAAAGACATATAATTATAATAATATAATTCTAGGGGATTAAGATGAAACTTTATGAACATAGTGCTAAGGAAATATTTAAAAATGAAGGTATAGCGATACCTGAAGGAGAAATAGCTCGCAGTGGAAAAGAAGCAGAGCAAATTGCCCAAAAATTAGGAAAAGCTGTGGCTATTAAATCTCAAGTATTGGTGGGGGGTAGAGGTAAAGCTGGTGGTATTAAATTTGCAGATAATCCACAAGAAGCCAGTAAGATAGCTCAAAAATTATTAGCAACATCCATTAAAGGTGAAAAAGTAAATAAGGTTTTAGTGGAACATAAAGCTCAAATAAAACAGGAATTTTATCTTAGCGTGGCAGTCGATCGTTCTTATAAACAACCCCTGATCATGGCCAGTGCAGAAGGGGGGGTAGATATAGAGGAACTAGCCCTTAATAGTCCTGAAAAAATAATAAAATATCATGTAAACCCCATGGAGCAATTTTTACCTTATCAGGCTCGGGAAATCGCCCGTAAAATGGGGGTAGATAGTAAACTGATATCCCCAGTGGGGGGTATTATTTGGAAGTTATTCCAAGTTTATAATAAATATGATGCTCAATTAGCAGAAATAAATCCCTTGGTACTTACTCCAGAGGGGGTTTTAGCTGCTGACGCCAAACTGGATTTAGATGCTGATGCAATATACCGCCATCCTGACTTAAAAGATTTAGAAGAGTTTGAATCTGAAGAATTTGCTTATGTAAAATTAGATGGTGATATTGCAGTTATTGGTAATGGAGCTGGCCTTACCCTTACTGGGATGGATATGATTAAACTAAATGGTGGTGAACCAGCCACATTCTTAGATATTGGGGGTGGTGCATCAGCAGAACTAATTAAAAAAGCACTTAATAAGGTTATTGAACATCCACCAGTTAAGGTTATATTCTTAAACGTACTGGGAGGTATCACTCGAGCTGATGACGTGGCCCAAGGTATAATTGATGCCCTAAAGGATTCATCCCGTGAAGTTAAACTAGTTATAAGATTAACCGGAACCAATGAAGAAAAAGGTCAGCAAATACTTTCCAAAGCAGGTATACCCTATGAGACTTCCATGGAAGATGCAGCCCAAAAAGCAGTAGAAATTTGCAAATCTCTTTAACCCAAAAAAATTTTTTTTAATTTTCAAGGGTTTTAAACTATTTTTTTCTCTATAAATAATAATCTTTTTAAAAATTTTATTAAATTAAGATTAATTATCCTATATGGATCAAATCCTTGCCTAATCTTAGATGGATTCCTATTTTCATATCGCCAGGACCATTCTATTCAAATTCCACAATTTTCCCAGAAACCAGCGAAAATCTTAATTTCTAAAAGTGTCCATATTTTTTTGAGAAATAAAAACTCCAAATAATTTAAAATCCCCTGCAGGTTCTTAATGAATATATTAATAGGATGGTTCTAAAAAAAATTTCCTTATAATGTTAATATACAGTTTCAGTTAATGCTCCTTTTTAAACTTCCTATATGAGCCAATACCAAGGCCGAGAGCAGTATATATACTAACATAGCTGCTCCATTGAAGGAACGGTTGAAAATAAATAAACCAATTATGCTTTGAGATAAAAATGCGGTTAAGGAACCAATCAATAAAGCTTCTTTTCCTAAATAGATTTTACTACCACTTTTTCTTTTATCCCGATATTTTCTTAAAATGTAAAAACCAGTACAACTGACTATCATGACCCAGGATAAAAGGAAAATAAGTCCCGCATAACCGGCATCAAAGGCCACACCATATATTCCAGGTAACATATAATCTATGGCATCCTTTCTATTAACCAGCACACCAAAAAATAGAGGATAAGGCAATCCAAAGGATTGAACAAAGCTCATAGGCAGGGTTAAATATCCGCAGGAACCTGCTAAACATTCACTACCCCAGTAACAGGAGCCTTGAATATGTCCCCATAGTGAAGTATTTTGGATAACCATTCTCAAACTGGATAAGGAAAATCTTTCAATTCTTGAAACCCGTAAGAGAGGACTTAAGATGGGTTTGTTTAATATCCTGGCAAATATTTCCATGGCAACAAAAGAAATTGCGCCCGCTGTTCCCCAACCTAAAATGGACTTGGAAGTAATATGGGTACTCCTTTTGAAACTGTTAGACATTATCAAATAACCTATAGCCCAACCCAAAAACCATAATACCAAAAATGAACGGTGCATCAATCCACCGGCTAAAGCTATGATGAAGAATAGGATGATAGTAAGTGTTTTTATGGAGGTGGATTTAATACCTACTTCTGTAAGTAAATTAGCGGAAGCTGCAACAGTTACCCATCCAAAGACAACTAATGGTCCGAAAGGGTGGGTGAACTCATGATAGGATAAAATGGGAAGGAAAAGAAAAGATAAATCTACCAGGAACAGCGTACCGATAAGCATGGTTAGTACTATCCCTAAAAATAAAACCATGCTCAGAGGCAGGGCTATTATGTTAAAAAAGAGCAGTATAAGTACATGCACTACGAAAGCCACTTCTAATATTAATTGCAAATGATTATGAGCAATAAACATGATGATCAAATAATTCTTTGCTAAACATTATTATAAATATTATGGTTCTAAAATGTTTGCTTGGAAAATTAGACTAAAATTTGATTATTTTTTATTACCTGCAGTAGTTTTGCGGATTTAAATTTTTAATAAAAAGATTAAATTAATTTATATAATTTTTGAGGCAATTAAATTTTAAAAAATTAATAATCAATTATTTTTAAACATTAATTAAACAATCAATCAAATAAAAAATTATAAAATAATAATTTTATTAATTGTAATAAAATTGATAAAGAAGATTAGTTATTGAAAATGAACCTTTTTAGCCGGTGATTAAATTCTCAAGATAATTAGCTGCCCACTGTAAAAAGTCTGATATCTGTGCTAATATATCCTGAATTAGTCCTTGACTAGATACTTGTCCACTTACATTATCTAATTGATCTTTGAATTCTGTTAAATTATCCTGAACTTTCTGCGAATTAGTCACTGATTGAGCAACTTCCTCTGCTTGATTTTCGGTGAGGTTAATATTTAATTGGTTGGCCACTTTCAATACTACTATCTTTATCTCTCGAGCTTCTTGCAGATTTTCCTCTTGGGTTTGGTTTTTAACTTCACTAAACAATTCAGCAATATTATCTGGATTTTCTCCTGTTTCTTCTACTAATTGAGTTCCTAAATAAAGTTCTTCGGTGGAAGCTTTTTTTGCTTCTTCAGGTATGGGCATGCCCACTGCAATTTCATAAGATTTTAAAACACCGGCTAAGGCTGCCTCTCCAGAAGCAACTAGAGGGGATGATACCACTACATATCCTTTTTCTATCCCTGATGATTGCAGGGCATTGGCATACATTTGGGGAGTTACTACGGTTACTTTACTTTCATCTACTTCTACTTTTATATCCTCAGAATAGCTTAAATCTACCATGGCACAGGAAAAGATCTGTTTAGAATTATAGGTTATTCCTGTAATGCTTTCTGAAATCATATTTACTTCAGAAGCGCTTATTATTTTAATAGGGATTTCTGAAACATCTTTATCTGTTTTAGTCTGAAAATAGTTCAACATTGAATTTTTGTAATTTTCATTATTATGAGTAGTTTCGCCTAAGATAACACTAAAACCAATCACTTCTTGTGAACTAGCATATAAAGGAGTGATAAATACTAAAAGTAATAAAAATCCGACTATATATTTTTTCATTAGATCACCTTATAACCAAAATTATTAAACATTATAAATTTTCAATAGCTGTCTCAAGGGATGCATATGAATAATACATCTCCTAATAATTCATAGTATTAAATCTACAATTGATATATAAGCTTAATTATTTATTCCCTAAAAGAACAACCAAACTGGGGGAGGAGTGGTCCAGTACTTCCATTCCACATAAATCTCCTACTTTCTCAGCAAAATTATAAACTTCTTTAAAATCTGGCATGTTTTTTCTTTCCAGTCTATGACGGGAATAACCTACAAACATGTAAGCTTTTATTTCCACAAAATCGGGTTCAGCTTTTTTAATCAAACTAGCATAACCCTCCGGATTATACATATTTCTATCCTTTACACAAGTGGTTCTGATGACGGTTCTACAATCGAAGCTAGGTAACATTTCCAGAGATTGATTTAATTTTTGCCATGCTTGTAAAATTTGGGGTTGACAGAGTTCATGCAAAATCTTTTTTTCAGGAGCATCTACTGAAAGATAAAGTTGAGTAGGTTGGTTATTTATTTCATCTAATTTCTTAGGATTCATACCATTACTTACTAAAAAGGTGGTAAAATTCCTACGGTGGAATTCTGCTATCAGATCATCAATTACAGGATAAAGTAGAGGTTCACCAGCTAGAGAAATCGCAGCGTTGTTGGGATGTTGTGATTCATTTAATTTTTGAGGATTAGATTTTTCATTACCAAAGAAACCACATAGTAAATTTCTTTGGGCCTGAATAGAATCATCTATAATTTTTGCAGGTGCATCATATTCTCCTTCCCACTTATTTTTAGTAGCTGAAAGATCTCTCCAACAAAATAAGCATTTTTGCTGACAAAAAGTAATGCTGGGGGACATTTGCAAACATCGATGGCTTTCAATTCCATAAAACTTCTGTTTATAACATACTCCCTCATCCAGGATACTTTTCTTGGTCCAGTGACAAATCTTGGTAGCGGCGTGTTTATATTTTCCCACAAAACGATATCCCATTTTCTCTAGTTTCGATAAATCTTCTTTAGAAAGCGCCATTTTCATCAATTAACACTCATTTTTTGATAATTTAAATTTTATTAGAATATACATAAATAACAAGAATAGAATATCTTATACATTAATAAATATATTTTACTTAAAAAAAGAGTACATCATTAAGATTAATCTATCAACATTGTTGTTTAACTTAAGATTATAAATCCTAATAAAGTTAAACTTTTACTCATAATTAAATTTTTACCAATTTTTTTTAATAATAATATTATATAATAAAAATTTATTACTCATTGAAAATAGAAGTTTTATTATATCTCATCTTTTTAAATTTGAAAGATTCAGATCTTTTAATTTTTGGATTAGATTCTTATTAGGAGTATTTTATTAATTCTATTTAAATATATCGTCTTGTTAATCTATTTGTTCATTAATCTTATATTAAGCCTTATTTTAGAAAAATAACGTCTGTTATTCGAGATTTTAAGCTAGCATATCAATTACCCTTCTAATAGCTTTTTTTTTGAAATAAAGCACTTAAAAGCTTTTTCCTTATTTTTTTTTAAGCAAACCTTTATATACTAAGCTACATTACATTCTGTTATTGTTATCAATGGCCTATTGATTTTATTTTTTAGGCATGGAGGAGATACAATTAAGCGAAATTTAATAATAGGAATATTGTTAATTTCTTGCATAACACTACTTATGGGTTGTTCTCATGCAATTGAAGATCAAACGCAATCTAACGTCGTAATAAATGGAAACGAATATGATAACGCTCAAATTGAATGCGCTTCAAATCGTGTAAACAATTTTATAGAAACACACAATCGCTTACCCAATTTTGTGACTATATCAGAGAATAGGGTCAT
>PWMT01000102.1 GCA_003558085.1 Methanobacteriaceae archaeon | reverse complement strand
TATATCTATTATATTTGTTTCCGTGTGAGATAATCCTACTACACCATCCATGAACTCTGTAAAATCGCATCGGTCTATTCCATTTAACATATCTCTTATATCACTATATATCGAGCGAAACCCAAGTTCTTCGTCTCTTTGTCGGGTTGCGATGACTTTGGTGAGATTGTTATATCTATCTTTTACTTCATCAACGCCATCAGCATCACACCAGAGTCTATCGAATACTTCTCCAAGATTTTTTTTGTATCTCTGATAGGCGGTTTTTTTCTCTCTCACGTCCACCCTAGCCACTCGAACAACCTCCGTATTGGATTAAGGTCTGGCAGGTCTGTCAGGGAGTCTATACTGGTGTGGATATCATCCATTATCTCGATAAGGTTGCTCTGGAACTGGTCAGACCTATCAAAATATGCTGATGCACCTTGTATGAATATATCCATATCTTCAAAGAAGGCTTCCAGATCAGGAATATGTTGCAAGTGGCTTATGTGGTCTTCGAAAGATTCCAGATATTTAGTTATATCAGCCATAGCCTGGGCATCGAGAATATCGGCTTCATCTATCTTTTGAGAGATTGGTACCAAATAATCTTTGATTTCATTTATCGTTGCACCATCTGGCATGGTTTGTTCTATATCTATTATAGATGAATATACTTGGTCGAATGTTTCTTGTATCTCTTGCGTTCTGCGGTCCGTGATTGTTCCCAAATCATATAGATGTCTATTTATATTCTGAGTTTGTCCAGATATCCTAAATATCAATTCTCCCAACTGTCTCCATTCTTCTAAGTCTGGAAGATTCTCTACCGAGATACCCTTTTCAATCCTTTCATTCAATTTTGACATATATGCTTGTATTATCGGGATAGATTCCGCCATTTCTCCCAAGTCTACGCCCACAATCTTTCCGTTTTCTATTTGGAATATATCTCCTATGTCTGAAGGAACACTTTTCATCGCACCTTTCAAGTCTTCCACTTCAAGATACATATCTCGAATTATTTTGTAGAGTCCGTGGTGGTGTTCATCGCCCACCAATGCTAACTGTAGGGTATGAAGGGGAGATGATTCATCGTAAAGTAATGCGTCTAGCAGGTTCTCGGCCTGCAATTCAGACAAACCTACCAATTTATTCAATTCTGCACCCATCTCCATAGCGACAGCCTGTGCCGTTATCTCGGCTATACCTTTATCTTCTAATTGTATGTCATCACGCAACATCAATGCATCTTCGGTATCACTCGATACCAAGTTTCTTTTGAGAGTATCTATAGCGTCTTGGGGCATCTCTACTAATGTTGAGTATAGATTTGATAAGACGGAGTGCATCTCATCTAACTGGATTTCCAATTCTTCTGGAAGTTCGAAGTCTAATTCCAAATCTTTTATCTCATCCATGATGTCTTCTATATATTGCTGTATATCTATCTCATCCATACCAGTGGTTATGGCGTTTTGTATTACATGTGGAAGGTCATGTATGTTGTCGACTATGTCTTCTACTTGCGAACGAACATCAGTCAGTGCTTCTTCTGCAGTTTTTATAGGAGATAGTATCTGGCCTATGGGGGTCGATTCATCTGTTATGGCCTGGTCTATCTTCTCTCTCCAATTATATAGCAGCACATAGTGTCGCTCACGTTGAGATATCGTCTCTATCAGTCTTTGTTCTCGAATTTTATCTTCTTCATGGATATCTCTCATGGACATCGACATTTTATCTGTCGATAGATGTGTATATGCTGATATTCCTATATATCTCCCGTGGAGCATACGTCTTGCATACGGATGTATCCAAAACACACCCATCGCTGGAAAGAACACAAACAGTTTACCACGTTCGTCTGATGACCAAGAGTTCCATAGTGCATCATCTTACATGGTAAAATCCCAATCTAACCTATTTGATGGAAGTGATTTGTTTACACCATAGTTGATTATATTTGGCATATTTGACATAGGATTTCCTGATTCTATCATTAGTTCATCCCCCATTAGTTCATCCCCCATTAGTTCATCCCCATTTCCGGGTAAACCATCATCATCATCATCTGGTACTTCATCAGTAACAAAGGTAACACTTATTTCTGGTGAATAACCGAATTGATTTTGTGCACGAACATGTATTGTATATTGCGTACCTGACGACAATCCGTCGAAACTTACCAATTTCGTATTCGTTCTTCCATCATCATGTGGGATGACCTGGGTCCAAGTTTGTCTTCTAAACCTATAGGATTCGGCTCCTGATACCTGGCTTGCACCCACAGCTGCATAATCCTGACCTTTGTGCGCAACCCACATATCGTCTGGTGCATTGGGTGCGTCCCCTACTGGCATAGTGGTTATGCTTTGGGGTCCACCATATGTTCCTTTGCCACCTATATTGACTCCTGCAACCCGTATGTCAAATTCACCTTCTCCCACATATATATCGTCAAGATATGTGTCAGTGGTGGTAGATATTAATTCAAAATCATCTATCGGTTCATGTGATTCCTTTATTTCTACCCTATAGTGAAGGACTTCTTCATTATCTGGTCTTCCATTCCAAGATATATCTATTCTGTCCCAGGCACTACTCTCTTGTACATCTAATCCAGTTACCCTTCCAGGGGTATCAATATCTGGGGGTTCACTTGCTACATAATTATGCAGTATATCTGATTCTAATATCCTACCATCGTGAGTTTCCATCCTTATGAATATCTTCCAATGTCCTTCTGGAGATGTTGGTATTCGGAGCATTCCCCAATCATCTTTTATTACCCCTTCATTTACATCTGGTTGGGACGCATGTAATCTCTCATAGTCTGATTTGTCTGGACTCATCGCCCAAAGTTCAACTTTGGAATATTCGTCTTTTATCTTCCAGATGATGAATTGCCACATATCACCATATTCGTATTCTACATCTGCATGTATGGTATCATCTATAACTGGTTGTAGAGTTATAGAAAATGTTTCCGTTGACTCCCCAATACCATATTGGTTCAAAGCAGCAACTTTTATGTCGAATGTACCTGCGCCTAACTGCTGGTATAACCTTTGTGTATCTTCTGATGTCCTAACAAATGTACGGTCTAACCCACGTGAATATATATAGATATTATAATACTCTACTGGTATATCAGCATCTGGCTCGTTCCATGTTATATTCACCCTTTCCCAATCATCTGTTTGGGTAACATCTAAATTTCTTGGTCGTCCAGGAGGAGGCCCCGGCATAGTCACGGTTGATTGTCTTTCACCGAATTCGATATAATGTGTTCTGATTCCTGTGAGTTGTATAGACACTCCATCTGACTTCGTTTCACCAGGACCAATATTCAGCGAATGAGTTTCTTCACCATTAACGTATAATCGTACTGTTTCACTTAAATCTCCAACATTGGTTGCTTCGATGTCTATCCACACTTGTTTTATACCATCATCTTCATCTGTGACTGTCACGTTTAATCTAGTATCCACTATTTCAGGACTCAATTCAGGTGGGTCTATTACCGTTTCATCATAGTCATCCATCGATATAAGTACTTTACTTGATGTAAAATAATGTCTTCGTGCCCCAGAACCATCAATATAATAAAATGCCTGTTCTTCTGTTATCGGTCCAACCCTCTTAAATCCAGATTCATATGTTCCTCTTTGTTGGACCAAATGATACACTACTTCTCTATTTATGTATGAATTTATGAGTTCCCCTATCGGTAATCCAAAATCTATCGCTGTTCTATTAGATGACTGGATGTATGAACCTATAATCATATTTGGATTTTCTACCATCCCCATTATAAGAGATGACATACTTTCTCCTTTTTGGGCCAAAGTCGACACTGAACCATATAAAGAACCCAGTGGAGTATCTCTATCTGTCAGTGTATCTTTAAACATAGTTGATATGTCTCTGGCTCTACCCAATGCATGTCTTTTTACTTCTGTTTCCAAAGCATGGTGGATTATTCCAGACATATTGGAAAATATCTGTCCCAGATACCATGTCCAGAATTTAGTATCACCATATGCAACTTCCTCCTCTAATTGTGGGTGAACCTCTTCATCCGTTTCTTCTCCTTTGG